>NZ_JBFAJA010000133.1:0-27669 GCF_040654975.1 Dactylosporangium sp. NPDC050588
GGCTGGGACGTCCGGGTGCCCCGCCGCCTGCAGGAGCTGCGCCTGGAGATCTCGAAGGTCTCCGGCGACCTCGCCCAGGACCTGGGCCGCTCCCCCACGGTCGCGGACCTCGCCGCCCGCCTCAACGTCAGCGAGGAGGAGATCATCGAGGGCCTGGACTGCGGGCAGGCGTACCGCGCGCTGTCGCTGGACGCCCCCGCCGGCGACAGCACGGACGCCGGCGCCAACGGCCTCGGCGACCTGCTCGGCGGCGAGGACCCCGACATGGTCAACGTCGAGAACCGCGAGGCCCTGCGCCCCATCCTGGCCAAGCTGCCCGAGCGCGAGCAGAAGATCATCGCGATGCGGTTCCACGGCAATCTGACCCAGTCGCAGATCGCTGCCCAGCTCGGAATCTCCCAGATGCACGTGTCCCGCCTCCTCGCGGGCGCGTTGCGCACCCTCCGGTCCGAGCTGACCGCGCTCGCCGAGTAACCGTCACCGTCCGCAAGCATCCGCGGCCCGGAGGAATGCAATGTCGCACCCTCCGGGCCGCTCGCACTGCACAGACGCCGGTCAATGCCCCACAATGCCGGAATTGGGCCGAAAAACGGGATCGGACGCTGAATGCGTCGCGATCGCTAGCAACGTACCCCGCCGGCCTCGGCCGCTCCCCGGACCCGACTCCTCCGAGGGCTTCGACGGTCCCGGCGCCGGGACGACCGCGACGGACACCCCGGCCCGCCGATGCGATCCACCCCGAACGGATCAGGCTCGGGACGGACGGCCCGGCCCGCCGATGCGATCCACCCGGAACGCATCAGGCTCGGGACGGACAGGTCCGGCGCGCCGATGCGGTCCGCTGGGAGCGGATCAGGCCCGGGACGTGTCGTGACCGCTCTCGGCCGACGGCGCGGCATCAGCCGACGCCGCGGGGGCGGCCGACCGTGCGGGCTCGGTCGGGGCGGATGACGGGGTCTGGACCGGGACGATCGCGGAGGGCTCCGCGGTGCGCTTGGAGCGGACCTCGCCGGCGAGCAGGACGAGCCAGATCGCGCCGTTGGTGCCGCCGATGACCCAGTCCTCGGTCATGATCGTCGGTACGGCGGCGGCCGCGGCCACGGTGAACCAGGTCGCGGGGTGGCGGACGCCGGGGCGGCGCAGGACGACCGCCTGCCAGAGCCCGCGCAGGGCGTGCCAGAGCAGCAGCGCCACGCCGACGAGGAAGCCGATCGCGCCTAGGACGCCGCCGCGGCGGAAGGCGCCGACCGCGGCGTTGTCGGTGTTCAGGTCGCGGCGGGGGCCTTCCTTGGGGGCGCCGTCGTCGACCCGGTGGACGACGGCCCGCGAGGTGCGGGCGTCGCCGAACGTCTTCTCGGCCCAGCCGGCGTGCTTCCAGTCGACCCAGACCTGGCGCCACGTGTCGGTGCGCCCGCTGGTGACGTCGTTGCCGCCGTCGGTGAACCGGTCGCGGAGCAGGAAGTCGCTGCCGCCGCCGATGGTGAAGACGGCCACCAGCACCAGGAACGGCATCGCGACCGCCACCAGCGCGGGCCGCCCCCAGCGGTCCAGGTCGCCGCCCTGCCCGTCCTGCCCGCCGATCGTGGTCTCGCTCCGGCGCTGCTCAGAATGCTGGGAATCGGCGGCGTGGCCGGTCCGGCCACCAGGGCTCTTCCGGCCCGTCCAGTGGCGGAGCAGTACCACAGCCGCAAACGCAAACGCGGCGGCTGTGGCGAACACAAATCCGGTGCGGGAGTCGCTGATCGAGAGGACCAGGGCGGCGACGACGGCGACGCCGACCCGCTGCCAGGCGGCGAACGCCCGGTCGAGCCCGACCCGCACGGCGGCGATCACCACGAGGCCGGCGAGGGAGTTCGGGTGGTAGAAGAGGCCGGGGCCGCCCCAGAAGCGGTTGCGCATCATACGGGCCGAGGCGCTGTCGGGGATGGCGTGCAGCTCGTCGAAGAGGCTGCCGGCGCCGAAGTAGAGCAGCGCGCCGATGCCGACGAGGATCGCCGCGGCCATGCCGACGCTGAGGTCGCGGTGCCGGTCGCCGGCAGGGTCACGGTCGGGGTCGCCGTCGCGGTCCCGCCGGGTCGTGGCGACGACGGCCAGGACCGCGAGGGTGAAGACGCCGAGGTACGCCAGCCGCTGCGCCGCCACGGTGAGGTGGCCGGCGCGCAGGACGAACAGGGCGCCCAGCACGCCGAAGACCCAGTAGGACAGGCCGAGCCAGGCGCCGCCGAGGCCCGGCAGCTCCCGCAGGGTGCGCAGCCACGGCCGGCCCCAGACGGCGAAGACGACGACCTCGACGAACAGCACGGCCCAGATGACGATCGGGTGCTGGGTGGACGTCCAGGTGAGGATGCCGGCGAGCGTGAAGAGCCCGCCGAGGACCGCGCCGCGCAGCGTGATGCCGCGCAGGCTGGCCGCGAGGCCGATGACGCCGAGCGCGATGACCGCGGCGGCGAAGGCCTCCGCCGACTCGCTGACGCTGCCGGTGCGGCCGTGCTCCAGGATCGCCGCGAGGACCGCCAGGACGACGGCGACGGCGCCCGCGGGGATCGCGGTGCGCCTGCTCATCGGGCGCTGGCCTGCAGCTGCTTCTTGCCCTTGCGCCGGCTGCGGCTCAGGAAGAAGTCGCGCACGACCCGCCGCGGCCCGGCGGGGACCAGCCAGACCTGCAGGAAGGTCACGTAGTCGGTCATGCTGGGCTTGCCGTGCCGGCGGGCCTCGCCGAGCAGGTCGAAGAAGACCCGGGGGCTGCGGCTGGCGGCGGCCATCGAGCCGACGACGCTCATCGCGAGCGCCGCGTAGGCGCGGGGCGTGACCCGCGGGCGGGTCTCGCGCAGCCAGACCAGCGACTGCTTCCACGGTGCGTCGAAGCTGATCCTGGGGCGGTTCTCGTCGGCGTACCAGATGACGAGGGGCTCCTCGGCGTAGATCAGGTCGACGCCTTCCTCCTGCAGGCTGCGCAGCGTCCAGTCGAGCTCCTGCAGGCGGCGCAGCCCGTCGGCGAACGGCACCTTCCGCAGCAGCGCCGTCGGCGCCATGATCGTGGAGGTCTGGATGAACCCGTCGCCGTGGAAGAGTCCGTGCCGCACGGCCAGGTATTCGCTGATCGGCTCGCCGGGCGCCGGGACGCGGCGCGGCATGATCAGCTCGGCGCGCGGGGTGCGCATGTAGAGCCGGCTGCCCACGATCGGCAGCGGCACCCCGGACGCCTTCGCCCGGGACAGCTGGGTTTCCAGCTTCTCAGGGAGCCACTCGTCGTCGTCGTCGAGGAACGCGACCCACTCGGCGGCGGCGACGTCGACGCCGTGGTTGCGCGCCGCCGGCGCCCCACCGGACGTCTCCCGCTCGACCCAGCGGACCCGCTCGTCGCCGATCTCGCGAAGGGCCGCGACTGTCGCGGCGTCGGGTCCGTCGATGATGACGACGACCTCGATCTCCCGCAGCGTCTGGTCCAGTGCGCTGCGCACGGCCCGGACCACCAGCTCGGGCCTGTTGCGCGTCGGAATGACGACGCTCACCACGGGTGTTTGCACGATGACCAATCCGTCTCGGCGATCCTTAAGGGTTCGCTGGCGTAGCGTACACGAGCTGCACTTTTGTCGGATACTTCGCGGCGAGCGCGCGCGCTGCCTCGATGTTCGACGGTGCCGCCGGATCACCGAAGGCTACCGGCAGCGGCTGTCCGGCGCGCACCGCGGGGCGGCTCGGGTGATCCGTATCCACAACGAGCAGGCTGGCCGCCGGGTCGTGCAGGAAGAACCGGACCGGCACCGGGCTGTCGGCGACGAGACGGTCGAGGTCGGCCATCGTGCCGCCTTTGCCGCCGGGGTACAGCAGTCCGGACCATCCGGGGAAGTTCCGGTACTGGCCCTGCAGGGCGGCGGCACCGAGCGTGCCGGACCAGTTACGCCAGGGCGTGCTCATGAGGTTGACGTTCATCGCGCCGCCGCCGTCGGGGAACATCCTGGCGATCAGCAGCGCGTCGCGGGCCGCCTCCGGGGAGCCACGGTCCTTGCCGAGCGCCAGCTTCACGCCCGGCGCGACCGGCGTCGTGTGCCACTTGCCGCCGGCGACCACCATGAGCAGCACGACGGGCACGGCGACGGCGGCGGTGGCCTTGAAGCGGAGCCTGGCGAGCCCGCCGAGGGTGCACAGCGCGACGACGATCAGCAGGTGCAGGAGCTTGTCGAAGTAGTAGACCGTCCTGCCGAGGGTGGCCGTCTGGTACGCGCCGAGCCCGGCCGCCATCAGGCCGGCGGTAGCGAGCGCGAACCCGGCGGCGCGCAACCGTGGGCTGCGCAGCGCCAGGACGCCGACCGCGGCGAGCGCCACGAGCAGCGCCGTGGCGGGCCGGTCGACGACCCGGGCGGTGCCGTTGAGCAGCAGCTGGCCGCCGCTGGAGGCGCGCGCCGCGGTCAGCGGGCCGATCGCGGCGAGCCCGGCGACGGCGACCGCGACCAGCCACGCCCACCAGAACCGCCACAGCCGGGCGCGGACGGCCCACAGGGCGGCGACGATCCCCGCGTAGGGCAGGAACAGCGAGTAGGTGAACGAGACGCCGACCAGCAGCAGCGCGACCGTCGCGGTCTGCTCGCCGCGGCGGGTCAGGGGGCGGGCGACGACCGCGGTGAGGACGGCGGCGCAGGTGAGGCCGGCGAGCTCGTTGGGGTAGCCGCGGGACAGGACGGTCACCGGGTCGCCGAGGACCAGCCAGGCGGCGGCGAGCGCGAGGACCGGCAGGAGGCGGGCGGGGCTCGCGCCCGGGCCGGCGATGCGGCGGGCGGCCCACAGCACGGCGAGGGCGAGCAGCAGGTACGTGCCGACGAGCAGCCACACCATGACGTCGACGGCGGTCGCGGGCGCGGCGTTGTGCCCCGACGAGCGCACGAAGCGGTCCAGGACGGCGTAGCTGAAGTGCAGGCCCTGGGGGTAGTTGGCGATGCCGGTCAGCTCGGCGTCGGGCACGAACGGGCGCAGCGCCTCCGGCCGCATGAACAGGTAGCCGCCGGTGCGGCCGATGACGTCGAACAGCAGGTAGTGGCGGGCGATGTCCTCGCCGGCGAGCGGGAGGCCGAGGCGGCCGCCGAGGTCGCGGACGACGTAGGGGACGAGGGCCACCAGCGACACCGCGGCGACGGCTACGGCGAGGAGTGCGTCTTTGCGCATCGGGGGCATTTCGGGCACCCGGCCCGTGGCCGCCGCGATCAGTACCAGCACCGACAACGCCGTGCCGGCGATCAATGTCGGGTGCAGATGGCCGGGCCACAGTGTGATCGCGATCCCGAAGACGCAGGCCGCGCCGAACAGCTGGCTCCCGGCCGTCACGACCCGGTCCAGGAGGCTCGTCGTGCCCCGCTGGATCGCCACGGCGCCCGCCAGGACCAGCACCGGAAGCACGAAGTCCAGATGCAGCTGGTGGGTCGCGAGCGGGACGAGCCAGGCGAGCGCCAGTGCCACCACCGTTTTGCGGATCACCAACACGCTCCGTATCGATCGGGGGCACCGGCGATGCAACGTCGCCGACGGGAGGTGACGATATCGCGTCGTCCAGGTACGGTGCAGAAGGCTTCCGGGGCCGGCCTTCATGACGGAAGGTGATTGCCGAATACGGGGAGTGGCGGGGAGTTGACGAAGGGCGTGGCGCGGCGGAAGGGTCGCGGCCGGCGGGATCCACTGTGGGCGCGGATCCTCGTGATCGCCGGTGCGCTCCTGATGATCGTCTCGGGCACGACGTTCGTGCTCAAGGACGCCGTCTTCGGCTATGCGACCCGCAGCGTCAACAAGGAAGACCTGCTGCCGTCCGACCAGGGCAAGCACGCGTCGGTCAACGGGGCGAAGAACATCCTGCTGATCGGCATCGACCCGCGGCCCAACCAGGACCCGACGGAGCCGATCCGCTCCGACTCGATCCTGATCCTGCACATCCCGGCCAGCCACGACATGGCGTTCCTGATCTCCATCCCGCGTGACACGTGGGTCGCGATCCCGAAGTACAGCAACGGCAAGCGCACCTACAACGGCGGCAAGTCGAAGATCAACGGCGCGTTCGCCGAGGGCGGCTACGGCCTCACCGGCAAGGACGCGCGCAAGCACGGCACGACGCTGCTCGCCGCCACGATCAAGCAGAACTGGGGCGTCACGTTCGACGCGGCGGCGATCGTCGACTTCGTCGGCTTCCAGGACGTCGTGCGGGTCCTCGGCGGCGTCGACATGTATGTCGACCAGCGCACCGTCTCCGTCCACATCGGCCACGACGCCAAGGGCAACACGAAGGTCCCGTTCGAGCAGAAGGACGGCCCCAACGGCGGCACCGTCCTGATCCCGATCAAGGGCGTCACGCCGAAGGTGTACGAGGTGGGCTACCAGCACCTGGCCGCCTGGGAGGCGCTCGACTTCGTCCGCCAGCGCGAGACCCTCCCGAAGAGTGACTACGACCGCCAGCGCCACCAGCAGCAGTTCATCAAGGCGCTGCTGAAGAAGATCGCCAGCAAAGAGGTCATCGGCAACCCGAGCACCCTCAACAAGGTCCTCGAGGTCATCGGCCGCGCCATGACCATCGACACCGGCAGCATCGGCCTCGACGACTGGATCTTCGCGATGCGCAGCATCGACGGCGACCGCATGCTGACCCTGAAGACCAACGACGGCGGCTTCCACGCCTCCCCGGAGAACCCTGGCGCCGAGGCCCTCGACCAGACCACCCTGGACCTGCTGAGCGCCGTGCGCACCAAGACCGTGCCGGCCTTCGTCGCCGCCAACCCGAGCATCGTCAGCTCCAGCAGCTGACCACCGCACCGCCGGCCGACACACACGACGCCGCCGCATCCACCGGCCTGGCGCCCATCGGCGTGGCGACTACCGGCGTGGCGACTACCGGCGTGGCGGCCATCGACCTGACGCCCACCGGCGTGACGGCCATCGGCGCGGCGACTACCGGCGTGGTGATCCAAGGACCGGACTGGTCGTCATGACGGCCGGAACCGTCCTTAGATCACGCCAGCACAGCGCCGGCCGAGCGGGACCAGACGCCGGCAGAGCACGCCGGAGCCGAGACCGAGACCGACCGGAACGCTCCCGAGCAGCCAACCCTGCCCCGGCCTGCGGGCGGGCCACCCCCTGCGACATCCGCCCGACCCCGCACCCAGCAACACGCTGATCCAAAGACCGAAACGGCCGCCCTGACGACCCGAACCATCCCTGGATCACGCCAGCACAGCGCCGGCCAAGCGGGACCAGACGCCGGCAGAGCACGCCAGAGCGGAGACCGAGACCGACCGGAACGCTCCCGAGCAGCCAACCCTGCCCCGGCCTGCGGGCGGGCCACCCCCTGCGACATCCGCCCGACCCCGCACCCAGCAACACGCTGATCCAAAGACCGAAACGGCCGCCATGACGACCCGAACCATCCCTGGATCACGCCGGCACAGCGCCGGCCGAGCGGGACCAGACGCCGGCGGATTGCGCCGGAGCGCGGGCCGAGGCCGACCGGAACGCGTCCGAGCAGGCGGCCCTGCGCCGGCGGGCGGGACACCTCGCTGCGGCACCCGCCGGCCTGACCGGCCATCGGTGTGGTGATCCAAGGACCGGACTGGTCGTCATGGCGACCGGAACCGTCCTTCGATCAAACCGCCCGAAGGTCCGGGTTGTCCGCGGAGTGATGGCTGTGGCTGAACGCCGGCGGGGTTCACTGGCTGCGGATGATGACGTAGGCGACGTCGCCCTGGCGGTGGACCTGCCAGGTGGGGAAAGCGTAGAACTCGCAGGGGTGGATCGGTTTGACGCAGACCATGGCGTCGACGGTGGTGTTCGACGCGGCGGGCAGGTTCGGCTGGAGGGACTGCAGGGACACGATCTCGGTGCCGGGCAGCAGGATCCACCAGGGGTACTCCCAGGTGTTGTAACCCTGCACGAGGCCGACCCGGCGGGCTCCCGAGGCGCGGACCGCGGCGGCGGCCCACTCGTAGTCGCGCTGCCACTGCGGCTCGCGGATGAAGCGCTGCTCCATCTGGGAGGTGGTGAAGATCGAGCCGTGGCCGACGAGGCGGCGGGGCCAGCCGTAGGCGGCCGCGAAACCGCCCGCCGCGACCCCGGCTGCGAGCGCGCCGGTCGTCATCCAGGTCGCGACCCGGCGGCCGGTGAGCCCCGCGAAGCGACCGCCGCCGGTGAGAGTTCCGACGCGACCGCCGCCGGCGTGACCGTCGGCAGGGCTGGTGAGGCTCGCGAAGCGACCGCCGCCGGTCGGAGCTCCGGCACGACCGCCGGCGAAGCCGGTGAGGCTCGCGATCCAGAGGCCGGCGAGCGGCGCGCCGAGGACGATCAGGAAGACGATGAGCCGGTTGCCCCAGGGCTGCCACTTCACGGTGATGACGTAGGCGAGCAGCGCCAGCCAGAACACGCCGGCATACAGCCTGGTTCCCTTGCGGAAGGCCAGCAGCAGCGCGCCGAGCAGGATCAGCACGCCCTGTGCGGGCAGCGACACGCGGTCCTCGTCCGGCGGCCACGACATGTACGGGTACTTCTCGTTCCAGTACGTGATGTCCCGGGCCTGCGGGTCGACGCCGAGGACGCCGGCGATCCCGATGATGCCGGTGGCCAACGCGTCGTTGAGCGGGCCGATCGGGGTCTGGAGCGCCGTTTCCGCGATGCGCAGGGCGTTCACGAGGACCGAGGCCGGGTCGTGCCGCTGCATGGAGATCGACTCGCGCAGGTGCGCCGGGCCGAGCGGGTTGTCGTAGGTCTGCTGTACCCGTAGCAGCGAGGGCCCCGCGAACAGCAGCATCAGCGCGCCCGTCGCCAGGGCCGCGACCAGGCCGCGCCACCACCGCAGGCGCAGCTGCGCGCCGACCCAGACGAGGAGCAGCAGCCCGGCGCCGAGCAGGCCGGTCGCCTTCGTCAGCAGGGTCAGCCCGGCGGCGGTGCCGATGAGCAGGGTGTCGAGCGCGCCGGAGCGGGCCCGCAGGCCGTCGAGGGTGAAGGTGGCGACGCAGGCGACCCACAGCGCGACCACCAGGTCGGTCTGGGTGCTGGTCGCCTCCAGCACGACCATCGGGGTGGTGCCGACGATGAGCGCGGTGATCAGCTGCGCCCGGGTGCCGCCGCCGACCTGGCCGGCGATGCGGGACGCGGCGAGGACGACGCCGACCCCGGCGGCGAGCTGGACCAGGTTGTAGTAGCCGTCGCCGCCGGTGAGCAGGCGCAGGTGCAGCAGCAGGTACTCCGCGCCCGGCGCCATCGCGAGCTGCCGGTCGATGACCGTCGGGTAGAAGTCGACGTCGCCCCGCTGCACCCAGTGCTCGATCTTCGGCAGGTGGTAGGTCTGCGAGTCGTAGTTGTTGGGCGGTGCGACGAGCGCGACGACCAGGTCGAGCAGGAAGAGCACGCCGAGCACGCCGACGATCAGCCGCTCGACCCGCGCGAGGCCGGCCCACCGGTCACGGACGGACCGCCACGAAGTGGCGAATGCTGATATTTCCGGTTTAGCGGGCGCGGAGCGCCTGATAAACCGGAAGCGCCCGAGGAACCCGGAGAGCCCGATAAAACCGGAGAGACCGACAAAACCGGGGAGACCGGTAGCCCCAGGGAGACCGGTAGACCCAGGGAGACCGGTAGACCCAAGGAGACCGGTAGACCCGGAGCGGCGGACGAACCAGAAGCAGCAGGCGGACAGGACCGTGAAGGCGAGCAGCCAGGCCACGATGACAGCGGGCCGGTGCAGGGCGTGCAACGACGACAGCGCCTCGACGGCGAGGCAGGCGGCGCCGCCGGTGAGGACGGCGGACCGCAGCAGCGCGAGCCGCACGCCGCCGCCGAGCCGCACGCCGCCGCCGAGCCGCAGGCACAGGCACGCGACGGCCACGAATGTGAGCAGCGGCACCACGATCACCGGGCCAAGCTACCCGACGACCGCGGCGCCGCCGCAGGGTGAGAAACCTAGAGGCGTTCGACCGCCGCGCCGTGGCAGCGGGCCCGGGTGTCGAAGATGTAGCTCGCGTGCCGCTCGACCATGTCGTAGTCGAAGTCGTCGTGGTCGGTGAGCAGCACGACGGCGTCGGCGGCGGCCAGCTCGGCCGGGGTCAGGTCGACCAGCGTCACGCCGCTGACGTTGCCGGTGTCGCGCTGCGCCGCGTGCGGCTCGACGGCGTGCACCTCGGCGCCCTGCGCGACGAGCAGCTCGGCGACGGCGCGGGCCGGTGACTCGCGCAGGTCGCCGACGTTGCTCTTGTACGCGAGGCCCAGCAACAGGATCCGGCTGCCCCTGATCGGCTTGTACCGGTCGTTGAGGCCGGCGGCGAGGCGCTGCACGACGTAGCGGGGCATGCCCTCGTTGACGTCGTTGGCCAGCTCGATGAACCGGAACCGCTGCCCGACCTCGCGCTTGACCTGCCACGACAGGTACGACGGGTCGATCGGCAGGCAGTGTCCGCCGACGCCGGGGCCGGGGTCGAACGCCATGAACCCGAACGGTTTGGTCGCGGCCGCGCCGATCGCCTCGCGGACGTCGACGCCGAGCTGGTTGGCGACGATGGCGAGCTCGTTGACCAGCGCGATGTTGATGTGGCGGAAGGTGTTCTCGAAGAGTTTCGTCAGCTCGGCCGTCCGCGGCGCGGAGACGGGCACCAGCCGCTGCACGAACCGCTGGTAGAAGCGCGTCGTGGCGGCGAGGGACGCCTCGTCGATGCCGGAGACGAGCTTCGGGGTGTTGTCCAGGTGCCAGGTGGGGTTGCCCGGGTCGATACGTTCGGGGCTGTAGCCGAGGAAGAAGTCGTCGGGCGCGCTGAGCCCGGAGGCGTGCTCCAGCAGCGGCCGCAGGACGGTCTCGGTGGTCCCGGGGTAGGTGGTGGACTCGAGGATGACCGTGCAGCCGGGCCGCAGGTGCGGGGCGAGCTGCAGCGCGGCCTGCTCGATGTGGCTGATGTCGGGCACGCCGTCGGTGAGGGGGGTCGGCACGGTGATCGCGCACGTGTCGAAGCCGGCGGCGTCCGCGTAGTCCTCGGTCGGGTGGTACCGGCCGGTCTCCAGCGCCCACGTGAGCAGGTCGTCCGGGACGTCCTCGACGAAGGAGATGCCGGCACCGAGGGATTTGACCCGGTCGGTGTCGACGTCGAGCCCGACGACGTCGTCGCCCGCCTCGACCGCTCGGATGGCGAGCGGCAGGCCGACGTAGCCCTGCCCGATGATGACTGTTTTGCCCATGATCATCCTAAGGGTGGGAACACTCGACCCGCCGGCCGAAACGAGGCCGACGGGTCGAACGCAGATGCGAGTTGGTGGTGTTGGTTGGTGTCGGTGTCAGGAGGCGCGCCGGCGGCGCATGACGAAGCCGCTGCCGGCCAGTGCGGTGAGGCCGAGCAGGCCCGCCAGCAGGTCGGCGCCCGGGGCGCCGCGGTGCTGCGTGTCGCCGGCGGCGAGGTCGGTGGACTCGGTGGCCGCGCCGGTTGACGAGGCCGTCGAGGACGGGTCGGTCAGGCTGGTCTCGTTGGCCGACAGCCGGAACGGGCTCCAGCCGCCGAAGAACGGGCCGAAGAAGCCGGCCGGCCGGTCGCCGCCGTCCCACTTGTCGCCCCCGCCGTTGTGGCGCACGCCGTTGCCGAGCGGCGTGCCGGCGAAGAAGTCGTCGCCACCGAAGCTGTAGTTGCCGCGCCAGGCGAGCACCCGCACGGTGACGGTCGCCGTCTGCTTGGACTTCTTGCCGGTGACCTTGATGGTGGCGTAGCCGGGCGAGGTGAGCCGGACGTTCGCCTCGAACCTGCCGTCGTCGTCCGTGCGGCGGTCGCCGCTCACCCGGGCGGGGAACGGGCCGTCGAAGCCGCCGGAGTGCCGGGTGACGCGGTACTGGACGCGGATCGAGATCGACTCGCCGGGAAGGAACCGCTTCCCCGCGATGCAGACCACGCCACCGGTGCTCACAGAGGCCGAGCTCACCCTGAGGACCGGCTCGGGAGCCGGATAGGCAGCAGCGGCCGCTGCTCCACCGCCGGGTTCGGCGTGGGCGGCGGTCGGTGCTCCCAGCACTGCCGCCGCGACGATTGCCCCCGCGAGGGCGGTCAGTGCGGATCTTGTTCGGGGTCGCATAAATTTCACCGTAGACTTCACATCACCCCGATATGGGCATTTTTCATCATTTGCCGCATCTCGGCGCGGATTGCAACCGAAGCGTCCACGGGGCGATGCCCGGGGTCGTGACGAGCCGCGGCGTGAACGCGGCCGACGGCGACGGCAGCGGGCCCGTGATGAGGTTCAGCGCGAGCGTGCTGCTCTGCCCGGGCTTCAGGTCGACGGTGAAGACCGCCACGGTCCGGCCCAGCTCGAAGCCGCTGCCGTAGTCGACGGGCGCGCCGTCCTGCGTGGCGTCCACGGGCGCGCCGCCGGTCGGCATGTACACCATGACGTTGGTCCGGACCGTGTAGTCGCCGGCCAGCCCCAGCCCGAGCACGCTGCGCGGCAGCCCGCTCGCCGGCGCCGTCGAGCCGAGCTTCACGGTGAGCCGCAGGTGCCGCGAGCCGTCCTCCAGGCACTCCCCGGCGCTCAGCTCCGCCTCGCGGGTCAGGTAGTAGCCGAGCTTCGCGCCGGTGCCGTCGTTGAGGAACACGCCGACCGTCGGCCGGGCGCCGTCGTCGGCGGGCAGCGTGCCGGCGAAGCCGGTCGCGGCGATCTCGGCCTGCTCCTCGGGGTGCGCGCTCCACGCGAGGAGCCGCCGCTCGTCCGCGGCCTTCCGCAGGGCCGGCACCAGCTTCGAGGTGTCCGCCAGCGCGCCCGTCAGCTTGTCGAAGACCGCCTTGGCGGCGTCGGCGAAGAAGGCGTCCTGCGACTTCTGGTCGGCGATCGTCAGGTACACCTCCGACAGCAGCCGCCGGACCGCGGTCGGCGCGGTGAGCGGGGGTCCGCCGGCGACGTCGACCGGTCCCGTCGCCTGCAGCAGGTAGGCGAGCGCGACCGGGTCCGTCGCGAGGACACCGTCGACCGTCTGACCGGAGCGCAGCCGGTACATCTCGCGGTACAGGGCCGCCGCGGTCGGGAAGTCCGGGGTGAGGTTCACGTCGGCGGGGAACCGGCCGAGCCGGTCGGTGTGCAGGTCCTCCTGGTCGGCGTCCAGCGGCAGGACGGGCGCGGCGAACTCGCGGATGTCGGTGGCGGCGGCGCCCTGCCGCGCGATGGTGATCGCGCCCTTGTCGACCCTCAGCACCACGAACGCGCCCGGCATCCCGCCGGTGGCCCGCACCTCGGCGAGGTTCTGGAAGAGCACCAGGTAGGTGCGGGGCGCGGCGGCGCCGAGCATCGCGGGCAGCAGCTTCGCGGCGCGGGCGGCCGGCGCGAGCAGCGGCGCGACCCGGCGCAGGGCGTCGTCGAGGCGCTGCACGGCGGCGCGGACCCGCCCGTCCAGCCCGCCGCGGTCGAGCGCGGCGAGCCGGGCCTGCGCGGCCCGTACCAGCGAATCCGCCGCCGCGAGCCGGGGCGCGGCACCGGTCACCGCCGCGAGGCCGTCCCGCCCGGCGAGCGTCGACTGCAGCCCGCCCGCGACGTCCAGCATCGGCGGGAGCACGCGGGTGGCAAGGTCGTCGACGATCCGGGCGACGGCCGCGACCGCCGTCAGATCGTCGCCGGCCATCGGCGCCGACCGGCCCATGCCCCACGTCAGGCCGGAGGTGTCGGACCTGGCCTCCGCCGTCTGCCGGCGCAGGTCGGCGGTGGTGCGCCGGGCCGCGGCGAGGTCACCGGCGCGCAGCGCGGTCTCCAGCGAGCCGACCAGGGTGGCGGCGCGCTGGAGGTGCCCGGCGGCGGAGTCGGCGACGACCATCAGCCGCACCCCGGCGCCGGCGAGGAGCAGCAGCACGACGGCGACGGCGAGCACCACCTTGCGCCGCCGGGTCCGCAGCAGCCAACGCAGGTGGGCAGAAGCACCGGTGATCTCAGTCGAGCTGCCGTGCACCGCCGACGACCTCCTTGACCTTCTCTGGCTGGGTGATGACGCGCAGCGCGCGGTAGAAGTCGGCGCGGCGCCGGCCGAGGGTGTCGGCGGCGTAGTTGCGCGCCCGGGCGAGGTTGCGCGCCGACGCGGCGGCGAGCGCCTGCGGGTCGGCGACCAGCGCGGTGATCGCGTAGGCGAGGGCGACGGGGTCGTCGGGCGGCACCAGGTGCGTGCGGTCGAGCAGCTCGGGGGTGCCGCCGACGGTGGTGCCGACGGCGGGCAGCGCCCTGGCCATCGCCTCGATCAGCGCCCGGGGCAGGCCCTCGGTGCGCGACGGCAGCACGAAGAGGTCGGCGTCGTCGAGGAACAGCCGCACCGCCGCGCCGGGCGGGACCGCGCCGGCGAACGCGACCCGCCCGCCGAGGCGCCGCTCCCGCACGAGCCGCTCCAGGTCGCGGCGGCAGCGGCCGTCGCCGAGGTGCACCAGGTGCGCCTCCAGGCCGGCCTTCACCAGCAGCGGCAGCGCCTCGATGAGGGTGTCGATCCCCTTGTACGGCTGTTCGAGCGAGCCGACGGAGACCAGCCGGACCGCGACCTTGGGCGAGCCCTCCACCCGGGGCTTGTCGACGAACGCGGCCTCGTCGAGCTGGATGCTGGAGTACGCGGCGGTCACCGCACCGGGCGCGGCCGGGTACCGCGACTGCAGCGCCCGCTCGGTAACGTAGGCGACGGCGACGGCGCTGCGGCACTGTGCCCGCAGCCGGGCGGTGAACCAGGCGCGCAGCAGCGGGCGCAGCGGGTGGCGGATCGCGCCGGGCGCGAACACGTCGTAGGGGTCGCCGACGACCTCGAGCCCGTACGGCCGGCTCGAACGGCGCAGCGCGCGGTGCAGCAGCGTCCCGATCGCGGACGGCACCCGCAGCAGGACGGCGTCGCCGGGCTCGACGGCGGCGCGGACGGCGGCCCGCACCGCGCGCAGGCGCCGCAGGTACTGCAGCGGGCCGACGTAGTAGGGCACCGCGTGCACGGTGACGTGGTCGCCGTCGACGCGCTCGGCGTCCGGCGGGCGGCCGCCGCGCTCGGCGACCCGGGCCACGATCCGGACCTCGTCGAAGACGGCGAGGTAGCGCTGCCAGAAGTCGTACGCGGCACCGGTCGTGCTCCACACCCGCCCGTCTGGGGTGCGGGCGTACCGCTGCTCACAGCTCACGACGAGACGCATGCGGGCACCGCCTCCGGTTCCTCACTGATCGGTTCTTCCACCCGGACCGAGACCAGGCGGAGCGCGCCGTAGAACAGCAGCCCGTACACGCAGGTCTTGAGCAGGCTGCCGCTCTCGCCGCGGAAGCCGTACATCCAGGCGACGTTGAAGAGCACGCTGGCGTACGCGTAGACCGGCGCCCGGTCGAGCCGGTTGATCAGCAGCCGGTGCACGGCGGTGAGCCCGGCGAACAGCGCCGGGATCCCCCACAGCCCGAAGTTGAGGTACGCCTCGCCGGTGAGGGAGAAGCCGTACCCGGAGGCGCTGCCGGGCGCGTACCGGTCGACGAGCCACTGCGACAGCGCCGGCTGCGCGTGCCCGGGCAGCAGGTTGACGAGCGCGTGCAGGTAGGTGGCGCCGCGCGCGAACGGCTCGACCGACGGCACGTGCGTCATCACCCACGTGTCGACGAAGAGCACCGAGCCCTGGTTGAGCACCTGGCTGGTGTCGGCGGGGCCGTCGCCGCGGAGGCTGAAGATCATGGTCGCGCCGACCAGCAGCAGCGCGCCATAGCCGACCGGCCGGGCGAACGAGCCGCCGCGGGTCAGCTCGCGGTGCAGGATCAGGCTGAAGATCACGAAGACGAAGTCGCGCTCGCCGGTGCTGAGGCAGTAGACGACGTAGACGGCGAAGTTCAGCCGGTACGTGAAGCGCCCGGCGCCGCTGCCGTCGGCCATGTAGTACAGCGCGCAGGCGAACATCTCGAACAGCAGGTAGTCGTAGTGGCCGGGCCCGGCGACGTCGATGCGGTCGAGCTTGGTGCCGGCGAGGAAGCTGGTGCCGCCGAGCACGAGGACGGTCGTCGCGTAGAGCGTAAGCAGGGCGAGGACGACGGGCAGCAGCGGGAAGCGGTGGGTGGTCGCGGGCGCGGCGATGTCGTGGCGCTGGCGCACCAGCAGGCCGGCGGCCAGGACCCCGGCGAACGCGAGCAGCAGGCCCAGCGCCGCCCGGCCGATCAGGGCGGTGTTGGTGCCGAAGTAGATCGCCCCGCCGAGCAGGTAGCTGACGACGGGCCCGAAGCCGAAGAGGAAGAAGTACGCGGCGACGTAGGCGAGGACGTCGCGGGCCCCGCCGACGAGCAGCAGCACCGGGATCACCAGCCCGGCGAGCAGCACCGCGTACCAGGGATCAAAGGTCACGCCGCAGCAGCTCCCACTTGAGGCCGGCGTGGACGGCGGCGGCCGCGACGGTCGCCCAGGCCGCGCCGGCGATGCCGTAGCGGGGCACGAGCACGAGCGCGGCGAGGATCGTGGCGGCGAGGACGGCGGCGTTCACGGCGAGCTGGCCGGTGAAGCGGCGCACCGCGGACAGGGCCGCGTCGAGCACGAAGCAGCTCGCGGCGACGGCGGTGGCGATGGTGAGGACGGTGAGGGTGCCGGCCTCGTCGGCGTACTCCTCGCCGTAGACGGCGCGCAGCACCTTCGCGCCGAAGAGCTCCGCGGCCCAGACGGCGACGACCCCGGCGACGGTGATGCCGATGAGCGACTGCCGCACGAGCGCGGCGAACCGCTCCCGGGCGCCGGCGGCGCGCAGCTCGACGAGGCGCGGCAGGAGGGTCTGCGCGACGGCGGAGACGAGCAGGTTGCCGGTGAGGACGAGGTAGCCGGCGGCGGCGAACGCGCCGAGGGCGGCCGCGCCGAGGCGGTCCTGCAGCGCGTACCGGGGGACGTTGGCGGTCAGGGAGGTGATCCCGGAGGCGAGGCCGAGCGGCAGCGCCGTCCACACGAGCGCCCCCGGCCCGGGCGGGCTGAACCGGTGCGTGTGCCGCTTCGGCGGGTCGGCCTTCAGGCTCGCCTTGGCCGTGGCGTCCAGCAGCCGGGAGGCGAGCGGCGCGCAGAAGCCGAGCCAGGCGATCAGCGAGCCCATCGCGGAGCCGGCGGCGGCCCAGGCGACGCTGCCGGTCGCGGCGAGCAGGACGCCGGTGAGCGCGATGGTGAGCGCGCCGTTGGCGAGCTGCGCGACGGCGATGCCCCGCTGGTCGTGGTGGCGTTGCAGCAGGCCGAGGTAGATGTCGCCGACGCCGTCGAACGCCTTGGCCAGGCCGACGAGGACGACGACCGCCGGCGGCAGGTCGAAGGCCCACACGGCGACGCCGATCGCGGCCGTCGCGGCGGCCATCCCGGCGAGCCGGACCCGCAGGTACCGGCGGAACGGGTGCTCGTGGAAGGTGTCGGTGACCAGGACGGTGCGCAGCGACAGGTTCGCCAGCAGCACCACCGGGGCGCCGACGGCGAGGCCGAGGGCGTAGTCGCCGACCATGGACTCGGTGCCGAGCCGGGCGACGACGACCAGGACCAGCCACTGGCACAGGGCGTAGCCGGCGTTGCCGACCAACCCCCAGCCGACGTTGCCGGCGAAGGACGGCCGGCGCTTCGACGGGGCGGCATGGCGGACGGGCGTCTTCGGTGACCGCAGCTGTGTCATCTTCGGACGACCCGTTCCAGCACGTCGGCGACGGCCGCGGCGGCCGGCCCCTCGGCGAACCGGTCGACCACCAGCTCCCGGCTCAGCGCCCCGCGGTGGCGCAGGGTGCCGGCGAGGAACTCCGCGTGCGCCTCGTGCAGCGCGGCGACGAGCGCGTCGACGTCGTCGCGGGGCACCAGCCAGCCGGACGAGGGGTCGACGGTCTCGGGCAGGGCGCCGGCGTCGGACACGATGCTCGGCACGCCCATCGCGCCGGCCTCGCGGGCGGCGCCGTGGTTCTCCGACAGCGACGGGCTGACGCTGACGTCGGCGGCGGCGTAGCAGTCGCGGACGTCGAGCGTGGACTCGTGCCAGTCGACGCCCGGGTCCTTCGCGACGCCGAAGCGGCTGATCAGCTGCCGCCGGTAGGTCTCGCCGGCCGCGTTGAACCCGCCGCCGAGCAGGATCAGCCTGGCGTCGGGGACGTCGCGGCGGAAGCGCCGCCACGCGGTGAGCAGGATGTCGTGGCCCTTGATGCCGCGGCCGCGGTGGGTGAGCCACTTCGGCGGGTACACGTAGGCGACCATGCACGCGGTGAACGTGGTGCCGGCGAGGCCGAACGCGTCCCGGCACGCGGCCCGGTAGGCGGCCGACGGCGGCGAGAAGTGCTCGACGTCGGTGCCGTAGTGGACCGGCACGACCCGCGAGTCCGGCATGCCGATGGCGCGGTAGAGGGTCGCGGTGTGCCGGCTGCCGCTGATGACGACCTCGTCGCGGCGGCACAGGACCCGCTCGACGGTGCGGATCAGCGGCGACTCGAGAAACAGCGGGCCGGGCACCATGTGCACGCGCCGGGCGGGCAGGCCGAGGCTGGCGATCCGGGCGGCGAGCGCGGACGCGTACAGGTGGTAGTGCAGCACGTCCGGGGCGAGCGCGCGGAGCTGCCCGCGCAGCCGCAGCAGCCCGGCGGCGGTGGCCGGGGTGGGGCGGAACCGGAAGTCGAACCCGGACTGCACGACGTCGATCCCCCGGTCGTGCAGCGCCTTGCGCAGCTGCCCCTCGCTGCCGGGCGGCAGCACGGCGACGACCTCGTGGCCGCGCCGGCGCAGCTCGTCGAGCTGCGGCACGGTCCACCGGCCGCCGTCGTCCGTCTTGATGATCATCGCGACCTTCACCGCGCCGGAACCCCCTTCACGGTCGCCTTCGGCTCGACGTCGCGGGTGACGCACGCGCCCGCGCCGACGGTGGCGCCCTCGCCGACCCGCAGGCCCTGCAGCACGCAGGCGGTCGTGCCGATCAGCACCTCGGACCCGATCCGGCAGTCGCCGGAGATCGCGGCCAGGGGGTTGACCTGGACGAAGTCGGCGAGCTCGGTGTCGTGGCCGACGGTGCAGTTCTGGTTGAGGTGCACGTGCCGGCCGATGCGCACGTCGGTGGTGACGCGGGCGCCGGCGAACGCGACGAACCCCTCGCCGAGGCACGCGTCCGGCCCGATCGTCGCGGCCGGGTGGATCAGGGTGGCCGCGGCGAGGCCGTGCGGCCGCAGCTGCTCGTCGAGCCGTGCCCGGACGCGCGGGTCGCCGATGCCGATCACGTAGCCGATCGAGGGGCGCTCCTCGCCGAGGCGGGTGCTGGGGCCGAGGAACGGCACGCCGAGCGCGGACACCCGGTCGAGGTTGCGCTGGGTGGGGTTGTCGTCGACGAACCCGCGCACGGGCATGCCGGCGGCCCGGGCGATGGTCAGGATCTCCCGGCCGTGGCCGCCGATGCCGACGATGACGAGACCGTTCCTCACGCCTGCCGCCCTTCCGGCACGGCGCGCAGCTCGTGGTTGGTCGCGGAGCCGGCCGCGGTGACGCCGTCGCGGCGCACGACCGTGCGGACCGTCGCGGCCAGGATCCGCAGGTCCATCCGCAGCGACCGGGCCCGCACGTAGTGCAGGTCGTGGGCGAACTTCTGCTCCCACGTGAGGTTGTTGCGGCCGAGGACCTGGGCCAGGCCGGTGATGCCAGGCCGCACGTCGTGCCGGTGCGCCTCCTGTTCGGTGTACCGGCCGAGGTACGCCACCGGCAGCGGGCGCGGGCCGACGAGGCTCATGTCGCCGCGCAGGACGTTCCACAGCGCGGGCAGCTCGTCGAGGCTGGTGGCCCGCAGGAAGCGGCCGGCGGCGGTGAGCCGCTCCGCGTCGCTGCCCGGGTCGAAGCCGCGCGGGGACGGGCGCATCGTGCGGAACTTGACGAACGTGAACGGCCGCCCGTGCAGGCCGGTCCGCTCCTGCCGGAACAGCACCGGCGACCCCATCGTGCAGCGGACGAAGACGGCGGTGGCGGCGATGACCGGGGCGAGGACGACCGTGGCGGCGGCGGCGCCGGCGAGGTCCAGGGCGCGGTTCACAGGAACTCGTCGATCGCGTCGAAGACGCGCCGCTGGGCGGCGTCGCCGAGCTGCGAGCCGCTGGGCAGCGCCAGGCCGGTCGCGAAGAGGTGGTCGGCGGCGCCGGTCAGCCAGCTGCGGGCCTGGCGGTACACCGGCTGCCGGTGCATCGGCTTCCACACCGGCCGCGTCTCGATGTCGTGCCCGGCGAGATGCTCGCCGAGCGCCGCGGCGGACCAGCCGGACTCGCGCTCCTCGACCGCGACGACGGTCAGCCAGCAGTTGGATCCGTGCTCGCCGTCGCCGACGATCCGCACGCCGGGCACGCCGGCGAAGGCCTTGGCGTAGCGCTCCCGCAGCTGCCGCCGCCGGGCGAGCATCCCGTCGAGGCGGGACAGCTGCGCGCGGCCGACCGCGGCGAGCAGGTTGCTGAGCCGGTAGTTGTACCCGACGTCGGCGTGCTCGTAGTGCGGCACCGGCTGCCGGGCCTGGGTGGCCAGGTGGCGGCAGCGCTCGGCGAGCGCCGCGTCGTCGGTGACGAGCATCCCGCCGCCGGACGTGGTGATGATCTTGTTGCCGTTGAATGACAGCGCGGCGGCCCGCCCGAAGGACCCCGCCGGCCGGCCGTCCCGGGTCGCGCCGAGGGCTTCGGCCGCGTCCTCCAGCAGCGGTACGTCCAGCGTCTGCAACCTCTGGTGGTCGGCGCAGGCGCCGAAGAGATCCACCGGGACGACCGCGGCGACGCGCCTGCCCTCGCGGCGCAGGTCGGCGACGGCCCGCTCGGCGAGGGCGGGGTCGATGTTGCCGGTGTCGGGCTCGCTGTCGACGAAGACGGGCTCGGCGCCGGTGTAGACGACGGCGTTGGCGGTGGCCGCGAAGGTCAGCGTCGGCACGATCACCGTGTCGCCCGGCCCGACGCCCATCGCGAGCAGCGCCAGGTGCAGCGCGGCGGTGCCGGAGCTGACGCCGACGGCATGCGCGGTGCCGCACCGCTGGGCGACCTCGGCCTCGAACGCGTCGAGATCCGGCCCGACGGGCGCGACCCAACCGGAGCGTAAGGCGTTGACGAGGTAGCGCTCCTCGGTGCCCGAGATGTCGGGCGCGGACAGGAAGATGCGTGAGTTCATCGGGGGCTTTCCATGCTGTTCGTCTGCCGGGCCAACCTGTGCCGCTCGGCCATGGCCGAGCGGCTGGCCCGGGCCGGTGGCCTGGACGCCGCGAGCGCCGGCACGCACGCGATGCCTGGCCTGGACATGCCGCCCGAGGCGAAGGCGGTGCTGCTGGAGCGGGGCGCGGACCCCGCGGGCTTCGCCAGCCGGCGCGTCGACGCCGCACTGCTGGCCGGCGCCGACCTGGTGCTGACCGCGACGCGGGCGGAGCGGGCGCACTGCGTGACGCTCGCCCCGGCGACGGCGGCGCGGACGTTCACGCTGCGCCAGTTCGGCCGGTACCTGGCGGCGCTGCCGCCGGAGCCGACGACGCTGCGCGACATCGCACGGGTGCGGGGGCGGCTGCGGGCGGGCTCACCGCTCGACGACGACCTGACCGACCCGTTCGGCGGCCCGGTCGAGGGGTTCCGCGTGTGCGCCGGGACGATCGCGGACATCATCGCCCTCCTGGCCGGCCGGCCGCGTCGAGATCCCGGGTGACCGGCGCCGGCTTGCCGGCGGCGGCGGCGGCCTTCAGCAGCGGCGCGCCGGCCCGGGTGCCGTAGTAGGCGTAGGAGTAGGCGTCGTCGCCGCCGGACTTCGCGCCGTTGAGCACGCAGCCGAAGAGCCGGGCGGAGACCGCGTCGATGGCGAGGACCGCGGAGCGCACCTGGGTGACGGTGGTCTTGCCGGCCCGGGTGACCAGAACGGCGCCGTCGGCGCGGCTGGCCACGACCGCGGCGTCGGTGACGACGAGCAGCGGCGAGGTGTCGACGACGACGTAGTCGAAGTCCTCGCCGGCGGTGGCGAGCAGCCGGGCCATCTGCTGCGAGCCGAGCAGCTCGCTCGGGTTGGGCGGGATCGAGCCGCTGGCGAGCACCCACAGGTCGCGGTCGCCCCACGGCTGCGCGGCGGTGTCCAGGTCGACCTGGCCGACGAGCACGTTGGTGAGGCCGACGGCGCCCTCCAGGTCGAGGTACTCGGCCAGCTTCGGCCGCCGCACGTCGGCGTCGATCAGCAGGACGCGGTGCCCGTTCTCGGCGAGGACGATCGCGAGGTTGCAGGCGATCGTCGACTTGCCCTCGTCGGGCAGCGCGCTGGTCACGACGATGCAGCGGGCCCGCCGGTCGGGGTCGACGAACTGCAGGTTGGTGCGCAGGTGACGCATCGCCTCGCCGCGCGGCGACCAGGTGGCGTCCTCCAGCAGGAGCGGCTCCTGGCGGGCCCGCGGGTCCAGCGGCACGGTGGCGAGCACGGCCTTGCCGCCGGCCTGCCGCAGCGCGGTCGCGGAGCGGACGCTGCTGTCCAGGATCTCCCGCAGGACGGCGCCGGCGGCGCCGACGAGCAGCCCCATCAGCAGCGCGACGGCGAAGTTGCGGGCGGGCTGCGGCGAGACGGGGTCGGTGCCGACGCGGGGGCCGGTCACCACGTCGACGCGGACGGTCGGGCTGTCGCCGCCCGGCGGGGTCTCCAGGACCGCGACGAGGGCGGCGAACTGCGTCGCGACGGATTCGGCGATGCGCAGGGCGCGGTCGCTGCGGGTGTCCAGCACGGTGATGTCCAGCAGCACGGTGTCGGGCACGGTGCGCGCGCTGATGCGTGCCTTGACCCCGTCGGCGTCCAGGCCGACGCCCGGGTCCGTGGCGACGGCGCGGGCGAGGCGGTCGCTGGTGACGAGGTTGACGTAGGAGCGGGCGCGCTGCTGCGAGAACAGGCCGCCCTGGTAGGCGTCGGTCACGCCGCTGCTCGGGGTGCTGACGAAGAACGTCACCGAGGCGGCATACGTCGGCGCGGTGCGCGCGGTGATCACGACCGCGGCGACCAGGGCCAGGCAGGCGGTCGTGGCCACCAGCCACCAGCGTTTCCGGACCGCGCTGACATAGTCGCGCAGCTCCATACGCCATGACCTCCCGTGTTCGCTTCTTCACGAAGAGTGACATGTTGTCATGGCGCAAGAGGTGAAACGGTCTAATTTCCCCTATCCGGTTTTACCGGGATCTCATCTGCCAAATCGTGAAGAATGGTCGCCGTGTCGAAGGGGGAACCGATGGACGACCACAGGCCCTCCGGGCCCGCGGACTGGCCCGCCGACCTCTGCGCCTGGGCCGGCGGCCTCGCGCTGGCGATCACGATCGGGCCGGACCGGCCGTCGCTGCTCACCGCGGGCGCCGCGATCGTCCTGGCCGCCGCGGCGCACACGGCGATCGCGTGGCCGGTCCACCTGTACCGGCGCCGCTACGGCCACGGGACGCTGCCCGAACTGCGAGCGCTCGCGCTCACCGTCGCCGCGACCGGCGGGCTGCTGTGGGTCGCCGGGGTCGCCCCGGCGGCGGTCGCCGGGGTCGCTGCGATGGCCACCCTGCTGGCGATGGTCACCGGCCGCGCGGCCGGGCGGCTGCGGCGCGAGCGGCGGCTGCGGGTCGCCCCCTCCGCGCAGGCCGTGCCGGTGCTCGTCTACGGCGCCGGCGCCGCCGGCCACCGGCTGCTGCGATCGATGGCGCACGACCCGCACTGCCGCTACCGGCCGGTCGGCATCGTCGACGACGACCCGGCCAAGCAGAACCTGCGCGTCGAGGGCGTCGCCGTGCTCGGCGGGCGGGCCTCGCTCGCCGCCGTGCTCGCCCGGACCGGCGCCGAGGTCGTCATCTTCGCCATCCGAGCCGATGACGGCGCGCTGCTGCGCGACGTCCGGGCCGTGACGACCGCCGCGCGGCGCGACCTCAAGATCCTGCCGTCCATCGACGAGAGTCTCGACGGGCCCGTGGGCGTCGCGGAGATCCGCGACGTGCAGCTGTCGGACCTGCTCGGCCGCCGCCAGATCGACACCGACCTGGCCGCGATCGGCGACTACCTGGCCGGCCGGCGGGTCCTCGTGACCGGCGCCGGCGGCTCGATCGGCTCCGAACTGTGCCGGCAGCTGCACCGCTTCGGCCCGGCCGAGCTGATGATGCTCGACCGCGACGAGTCGGCGCTGCACGCGGTGCAGCTGTCGATCCACGGCCGGGCCCTGCTGGACAGCCCCGAGCTGATCCTCGCCGACCTGCGCGACGCCGACTCCATCGCCGCGGTCTTCGCCGAGCGCCGGCCGGAGGTGGTGTTCCACGCCGCCGCGCTCAAGCACCTCACGCTGCTGGAGCGGCACCCGGCCGAGGCGTTGCAGACCAACGTCCTCGGCACGCTCAACGTCCTGTCGGCGGCCGCCGCGGTGGGGGTCGAGCGCTTCGTGAACATCTCCACCGACAAGGCCGCCAACCCGATCAGCGTCCTGGGCTACACGAAGCGGATCACCGAGCGCCTGACCGCGCACCGCTCGACCGTCGCGGCCGGCACGTTCCTCAACGTCCGGTTCGGCAACGTGCTCGGCAGCCGCGGCTCGGTCGTCACCGCCTTCCAGGCGCAGATCGCCGCCGGCGGGCCCGTCACCGTCACCGACCCGGACGTGACCCGCTTCATGATGACGGTCCAGGAGGCCGTGCAGCTGGTGATCCAGGCCGCCGCGCTGGGCGCCGGGGGCGAGGCGCTCGTGCTGGACATGGGCACCCCGGTGCGCATCGACGACCTGGCGCACCAGCTCGCCGCGCAGGCCGAGCGGCCGGTCGACTTCGTCTACACCGGCCTGCGGCACGGCGAGAAGCTGCACGAGGAGCTCTTCGGCGCCGGCGAGATCGACCTGCGGCCGCTGCACCCGCTCATCTCGCACGTCTCGGTGCCGCCGCTCGACCCGTCGCTGGCCCTCGCGCTGGACGTGCGGTCCTCGCCGGCGGCCCTGGTCGGCCAGCTCGCCGACCTGTGCCTGGTGCCGTCCGTCGAGCCCGCCGCGCTGCCCGCGGTGTCTTCGAAGGCGACCGCGGCGCCTATCGCGGTGCCGAGGCTATCTGCCGCTCGTACCAGCTGACGGTCTCGGCGAGGCCCTGGTCGAGCGGGACCGGCCCGTGGCCGGGGAAGAGCTCCCGCAGCCGGGACGACTCCGCCTGCGAGTCGCGCACGTCGCCGGGCCGGGCGGGGTCGAAGACCACCTCGACCGGCCGGTCGACCAGCCCGCGGATCTTGTCGATCAGGTCGACCAGCGACGTGCGGGTGCCGAACGCCAGGTTCACCGGGGTGGGGCTGGTCACCCGGCGGACCGCGGCGTCAGTGAGCAGCCGCGCCACCGATCCGACGAACGTGAAGTCCCGCGTCTGCCGCCCGTCGCCGTGGACGTGCAGCGGCTGCCCGCGCAGCGCCGCGTCGGCGAACGTCGGGATGACCGCGGCGTAGGCGTGACCGACGGACTGCAGCGGCCCGTACACGTTGAAGAACCGCAGCGCGAGCACCGGCAGGCCATAGGTGGCGCCGTAGGCCAGCACCGACGACTCGGCCGCGAGCTTGCTCGCCGCGTACGGACTCTGCGGGCGGGTCGGCAGCTCCTCGTGCTTCGGCAGGACCTTCGTCGGCCCGTACACCGAGGACGAGGACGCCGTGATGATCGGCGTGCCGCCGCGCCGGCAGGCCTCCAGCACGTGCATGGTGCCGGTGGCGTTGACCAGGTGACTGCGCAGCGGGTCCGCGACGGACCGCGGCACCGACGGCCGGGCGGCCAGGTGGATGACGACGTCGGCCCGCTCGACCGCGTCGTCGATCGCGGGCCGGTCCAGGATGCTGCCGGTGACCAGCGTCGCGCCGACGCCGTCGAGGTTGCCCTCACTGCCGGTGCTCAGGTCGTCGAACGCCACGACCTCGTGCACGGCAGGGTGGGTGACCAGCTCCCGGCACAGGTTTCCCCCGATGAACCCCGCGCCGCCGGTGACCAGAACTCTCATCACCGGGCACAACGGCGACCGGGCCGAGCAGGTGACGCCACGGACGAGGTCACCGTTTTTCCGGATGAACCCGTCCTTTCGGACAGCATCGAGGTCTGCGAATCTCGAAGATCCGTGAGACGTTGGTGGGCATGACCGAACAGCAGCTCGCCGGCGGCGGCGTCAACCAGGTCGTCCGGGTCGGCGCGACGGTCCGGCGCCCGGCCGGCGCCTGGAGCCCGCGGATCCATCAGCTCTTCGAGCACCTGCAGACCCGCGGCTTCACCGGCGCGCCCCGCTCCTTCGGCACCGACCCGCTGGGCCGCGACGTCTTCAGCTACCTGCCCGGCGACGTCGGCCACGACCCGTGGACGCCCGCCGTCGCCGGCGACCCCGCCCTGACCAGCGCCGCCCGGCTGCTGCGGGCCTACCACGACGCGACCGCCGACGTCGCCGCGAGCTGGCGCGACGGCTGGCAGCAGCCGGCCCGCGAGCCCGTCGAGGTCGTCTGCCACAACGACGCCGCCCCGTACAACTGCGTCTACGACGGCGACCGCGCCATCGGCCTGATCGACTTCGACGGGGCGGCCCCCGGCCCGCGCTCGTGGGACCTGGCGTACGCGGTCTACCGCTTCGTCCCGCTCGGCTCCGCCGCCGGCGAACGCACCGCCGAGCGCCTCGACCTGTTCTTCGACGCGTACGGCGCCGACCCCGCGCTGCGCGAGGCCGCGCTCGCGTCCGTCGCGCCCCGCCTGCGCGCCCTCACGGACTCCATGCGCGCCGAGGCCGCCGCCGGCAACGAGGCGTTCGCCGCCCACATCGCCCGCGGCGACCTCGAGCACTACCTGCGCGACATCGCCCTGCTCAGCTGAGGTCCATCCGCGGGAGGACGTCCTTGGCGAGGGCGGTGGCGAACTCGACCGGGTGGCGGTCGGGCATCGTCATGACCTCGGTGACGCCGAGGCGGCCGTAGGCCTCGACGTCGCGGAGCCAGGCGTCCGGGTCCTCCAGCGGCGGGCGCGTGATCAGCACGGTCTTGACGATCCCGGCGTAGTCGCGGCCCTCGGTGTCGCAGTGGGCGCGCAGGACGTCGAGCTTCGCGGCGACGTCCTCGGGCGTGGAGCCGAAGAGGTTGCAGGCGTCGGCGTACTTCGCGACCAGGCGCAGCGTCTTCTTCTCGCCACCGCCGCCGATCATGATCATCGGGCGGGCGCGGCCGAGCGGCGGCGGGGAGTTGAGCGTCTCCGTCAGCCGGTAGTGGGTGCCCTCGAAGGGGCCGTTGTCGTCGCTCCACATCTGCAGGCAGATCCGCAGCGTCTCCTCGAGGCGCTCGAAGCGCTCCGCCATCGGCACGACGGGCACGCCCAGGCCGCGCTGCTCGCGCTCATACCAGGAGGCGCCGATCCCGAGCCGGGCCCGGCCCGCCGACAGCACGTCCAGCGTGGTGACGATCTTCGCCAGGAGGCCCGGGTGGCGGTACATCACGCCCGTCACCAGCAGGCCCAGCGTCATGCGCTCGGTGAGGGCCGCGAGGTAGCCCAGCGTGGTGTAGCCCTCCAGCATCGGCTCCTCGGCGGGCGCCATGCCGTCCATCTGGAAGTAGTGGTCCATGACCGTGAAGGACGCGACCCCCGCCTGCTCGGCGATGAGGGCCGTCTCCTTCAGCGTCGGCGCGATGGCCGCCGGGTCGGCGGGTGTGGAGAAGTTCCAGTAGGGCGCGTTTCATAACGGGTCAGAGCCACTCGCCGATGATGGTGATGGTGAGGACTGCCTGCCAGCGGACGGCGAGTTTGTCGTACCGAGTGG
>NZ_JBFAJA010000134.1:0-26290 GCF_040654975.1 Dactylosporangium sp. NPDC050588
GTCACAGAGAGCCCGCTCATGCCGTGGGCGCCCCGACCCCGCGGGGGCCGCCGGAACCACACCCAGCACCCCAAGGTAGAAGGCCCCGCCGCCCCCCCCCCCCCCGGCGCGCCCCCCCCCCGCCGGTCGGTGGTGGGGCGGCGGCGTCGGCCCCACCCGTAGCCGCCGGCAGGCCGAGGAGCTTGCGCAGCTGCTCGGTCATGGGCAGCTTCTTGGCATTGAGGGTCTGGGCGAGCGCGAAGCACTCCTTGGGGATCTGCGGCGTGGGCACGAGGTCGACCATGAGCGAGCAGACGTAGCTCGCCGGATCGTACGGGCCGAGCGCGTTGTCCCGCGTGTCGATCGTCCCCGACCGGGCGTTGTACGCGAGGTTGAGATTGGACACCGCGAGCGGGGTCACGTCGAGGATGTTGATGATCGCCTTCTGCTGGCGGACCAGGATGCCCGTGACGTCCGCGAGGGCGTCCACATTGGACTTCAGTGCTTCGCGGTTCTCTTTGATGAACGTGGTGATGTCGGCGAGCGCGGTCGCGAGGCTGCGCAGCGCGGCGGCCAGCTCGTCCCCCTCACCGGCCAGCTGACCGGCCACCGTGGCGAGCTGCTGGTTGAACGCCCGCACCTGCTGGTCGCTGCGGGCCAGCGCGGTGGTGAACAGCTGCAGGTTGGCGACTGTGCCGAACAGGTCCTGACGGCCGTCGGCCAGCGTGGACAGCGCGCGGGAGAGGTCGCCGAGGGTCGTGTGCAGCGCCTCCCCGTTGCCTTCGAGGTTCGCGCGCCCGGCGGCGACCAGGTCCTTGAGCGCGCCGTCGGCGTTGGCACCCTCGGGACCCAGCGCCTTGTTGAACTCGTCGAGGGCCCGGTAGATGTCGTCGATCTCCATCGGCGCGGCGGTGCGCTGCAGCGGCACGTCGCCGCCGTCGGGCATCGCGGCGCCGCCGTTGTAGGCAGGGGCGAGCTGCACGTACCGGTCACTGACGACACTCGGCGGGATGATGAGCGCCTGCACGTCGGCGGGGACGCGCCGGCTCGCGTCGTAGCGCATCTCGACGCGGACCGTGCGGCCCTGCGGGGTCACCGAGACCACCTCGCCGATGCGCACGCCGAGCACCCGGACCGATGAGCCCTCGTGGATGCCGACGACCCGGCTGAAGTGTGCGACGAGCTGCCGCTGCGGTGCGCCGCGCGTGGCGACGACCACGACCGCGGCGGCGGCCACGGCGAGCACCGCGACGATCGCGATGAGGCGACGTGAACGCATCTCAGCGCCCTCCCGTCGTGGGTTGGTAGGGCTGGAGCAGCCCCGCGACGTAGGAGTCGAACCAGCGGCCGTTGCCGACGACGTTCGCGAACGCGTTGACGAACGGCCCCATGTTCTGGATGGTCTGTTCGAGGTTGTCGCGGTTGCGCTGGAGCGTGGCGACGACGCCGCGCAGCTGCTGCAGGGCCGGCTGGAGCTGCTCGCGGTTGTCGGCTGCGAGGCCCGACAGCTGGGTCGCCAGCGCGTTGGTGCCGACGAGCAGGTCGTGGATCGCGTCCTTGCGCCGGTTGACCTCCGCCAGCAGCGCGTTGCCGTCGGCGACGAGCTTGCGGAACTCCTCGTCCCGGGCGGCGAGGACGCCGGTGACGTCGTGGGCGCGGGCGAGCAGTTCCCGCAGCTCGGTGTCTCGGTCGGCGACGGTCTCCGACAGCCGTGACAGCCCGTCCAGCGACGACTTCACGCTCGCCGGGGTGTCGGCGAACGTCTGCGCGAGTGTGGTGAACGCCGTCGCGAGCTGCGTGGTGTCGATCTCGTCGAGCGTCTCGGCCAGCCCGGTCACCGCTTGGACCACGTCGAACGGGGCAGCGGTGCGCTCCAGCGGGATCTCGGCGTCCTCAGCGAGCCGGCCCGGCCCGTCGGGGGCGAGTGCCAGGTACTTCTGGCCCAGCACGGTCTTGATGCGGATCGTCGCGCTGGTCGCCTTCCCCAGCCGCACGGCGTGGTCGTCGAGGCGGAACCGCACCCGCACGTACGGGCCGGCGCCGCCGCGCGCCAGGTCGACGGCGGTGACCTCGCCGACACGGACACCGGCGACGCGGACCTCGTTGCCCGGTGCCAGGCCGCTCGCGTCGCGGAAGGCGGCGCGGTAGGAGCCCTGGGCGGTCAGCGTGTCGAGGGCGTCGAGCTGGAACGCCCCGGCCACCAGGCCCACCAGCGCTGCGAGGCCGACCGCGCCGATCACGCGCGGATCGCGTTCCCGGAACGGTTTCACGCGCGACCTCCCGCAGTCGTGCAGCGCGCCGCCTGCGAGCTGAACGTGGCCGGGTTCAGGTCGCCGTGCCCGGCGACGCTGACGTGGCCGTCGAAGTCGCAGAGGAAGAAGTTGAACCACGAGCCGTACGACGCGACCCGGGTCAGCGAGCTGTACCGGTCGGGGAGCCCGGCGAGTGTCTCGTCGATGACGGCGGCGTTGTCGTTGAGGGTCGTCGACAGCGTGCCGAGCGCGTCGACGTCGGCCGCGAGCGACGGCCGCGCGTCGCCGAGCAGCGACGCGGTCGCGCCGGTCAGGTCGCCCAGGTTGACCAGTGCGTCGCCGATCGCGACCCGGTCGGCAGCCAGTCCGGACACGAACTGCTGCAGCTGCAGGATCGTCTCGTCGAGCTCGCCGCTGTGATCGGCCAGTGTGGACAAGACGGCGTTGAGGTTCGTGACGACCCGGCCGATGACGGCGTCGCGGTCGGCGAGCGTGCCGGTGAGTGAGGCGGTGCGCCGCAGCAGGCTCGCGACGGTGCCACCCTCGCCCTGCAGGACCTGGATGATCTCGTACGCCAGCTGGTTGACGGCCTGCGGGGTCAACGCGGTGAACAGCGGCCGGAACCCGTTGAACAGCACCGTCAGGTCCAGCGCCGGGGTCGTCTGCGACTGCGGGATGAGCCCGTTCGGGCCCAGCGGCCGCGAGTCGCCGGGCCTCTCGCTCAACGCGATGTACCGCTGACCGACCAGGTTCCGGTAGCGGATCGTCGCGTGGACGGTCGTGGTGAGGGGGACGTCATCGGCGGCCGTGAAGGTGACCTCGGCGACGGTGTTGTCGACGACCGTGATGTCGCGCACCTTGCCCACCTGCACGCCGGAGATGCGCACGTCGTCGCCGGCGAGCAGCCCGGTGACGTCGGTGAACCGGGCCCGGTAGACGGTGCCGCCGGACGAGAAGGCGCCGAGGGTCTGCGCCAGCATCGCGGTGAGCAGGACGGTCACCGCCGCGAACGCGGTCAGCTTCAGCAGTGGAGCGAGCACGGCCCGGTTCATGGTGCGTTCACCACCGCTCCGCGCAGCAGCGGGCCCCACAGCAGTACCGCGATGTCAGGCACCTCGGCCGGGGGCACGCCCAGCTGCGCGCCGAGCAGCGGCTGCAGCAGCCGGCGCTCCTCCGCGGTGGCGGCGTCGGCGGTGGGCAGCGCCGCCGCGGTGGCGGGCAGCAGACCGACCGGCAGCTTCGGCGACCCGGGGCGGGCCGCGCCGTAGTCGTAGCCGTCGTTGATCGGTGTCTGCGGTGCGGGGACGTGCGGGTCGGGCAGGCCGCGGCAGTTGGGGCCGTTGTTCGCGCCGTACACCGGCTCGTCCCGGCCCTGTTCGAACTTGCCGTTGTCGCGGGTGATCTCCAGCGTGATGCGCATCCGGCCGGTGGCGAAGACCTGCTCCACCCGCGGCTGCAGCGCGACGAGACCGTTCATGAGGCAGGGGTACTCCGGTGCGTAGGCGGCCAGCAGTTCCAGCAGCGGACGGCTGACGTCGCCGACCTGGATCAGCTGGTCGCCGTGGCGTTCGAGGAAGAGGCGGGTGGCGTCGGCGGCCTCGGTGGTGTCCGCGAACAGCGCCGCCAGCTGGGTGCGCTGGTTCGTCACGGTCGTCGCGGTCACCGACGCGTCGCGCAGGATCGCGAGCAGGTCCGGCAGCGCACCGTCGTAGACGTCCAGCACGGTGGCGAGCCGGCGTACGTCCTCGGCGATGAGCGGCATCTGCTCGTTGAGCGCGGCCAGGTACTGGTCCAGGGTCACCAGCTGCTGGCCGAGCCGCGTGCCTCGGCCCTCCAGGGCGGTGGCCAGCGCGCCGAGCGTCGCGGCGAGCTTGTCCGGCTGGATCGACTGCAGCAGCGGCAGCGCGTTGTCGAGCACCTGCTCCAGCTCGACCCCGCTCTCGCTGCGGTCCTGCGTGATGACGTCGCCGTCGCGGATCGCCCGCCCGGTGGTGCTCGCGGGCGGCAGCAGCGCGACGTACCGCTCGCCGAACAGCGTCTTCGGCAGCAGCCGGGCGTTGACGTCGGCGGGGATCTGCGGCACCAGCGCCGGGTCGAGCGCGAGCCGCAGCCGCGCACCGGTGCCGTCGCTGGACACCGTGCGCACCTCCCCCACGACGACCCCGAAGAGCTTGACGTCCGCTCCGGGGCTCAGCTGCATGCCGGTCCGGCCGGTCCGCAGCGTCACCCAGGTCACGTCGGCGAAGGTCTTGCGGTACTGCAGCACGGCGAGGCCGAGCGCCGCGCCGAGCAGCATGACGAACGCGATGCCGAGCACCCGGTGTCTGGCGTTCATCCGGCGATCCGCACCGTCGTGGTCGCGCCCCAGATGGCCAGCGACAGGAAGAAGTCGACGACGTTCACCGCGACGATCGCGAGCCGCACGGCGCGGCCGACCGCGACGCCGACGCCGGCCGGGCCGCCGCCGGCGGTGTAGCCGTAGTAGCAGTGGACGAGCATGACGATCACGCTGAACACCATGACCTTGCCGAACGACCAGAGTACGTCCTCCGGCGGCAGGAACAGGTGGAAGTAGTAGTCGTAGGTGCCTGCGGACTGTCCGAAGTAGACGATGGCCATGGTGCGAGTGGCCAGGTAGCTCGACAGCAGGCCCAGCACGTACAGCGGGATCACCGCGATGAAACCGGCGATCATCCGCGTGGTGACCAGGAACGGCAGCGACGGCACGGCCATCACCTCGAGGGCGTCGACCTCCTCGGAGATCCGCATCGCGCCCAGCTGCGCGGTGAAGCCGCAGCCGACGGTCGCCGAAAGCGCGAGCGCGGCGACGAGCGGCGAGATCTCCCGGGTGTTGAAGTAGGCCGAGATGAAGCCGGTGAACGCGCTGCTGCCGATCTGGTCGAGCGCCTGGTATCCCTGCAGCCCGACCTCGGTGCCGGTGAAGAACGTCATGAAGCAGATGACGCCGACCGTGCCGCCGGCCACGGCGAGTGCCCCGGTGCCGAAGCTGACCTCGGCCAGCAGCCGGACGACTTCCCGCTTGTACCGGCGGATCGTGCGCGGCGTCCAGGCGAACGCCCGCAGGTAGAACGCCAGCTGCCCGCCGAGGTTGTCGAGCTGTCGCAGGACCGGCATCTCAGCTCCCCTTCTGCGGGACGACCTGGAAGTACACGGCGGTGATGACGAAGTTCAGCGCGAACAGCAACATGAAGGTGATGACGACGCTGTGGTTGACCGCGTCACCGACGCCCTTCGGCCCGCCGCGCGCGGTGATGCCCTTGTACGACGCGACGAGCGCCGCCACGGCACCGAACACCAGCGCCTTGATCTCCCCGACGACCAGGTCCGGCAGCTGCCCCAGCGCCTGGAAGCTCGCCACGTAGGCGCCAGGTGTGCCGCCCTGCATGACGACGTTGAAGCAGTAGCCGCCGCTCACGCCGACGACACTGACGAGGCCGTTGAGCAGGACCGCGACGAGCATCGTGGCGGCGACCCGCGGGGCGACGAGCCGGTGCAGCGGGTCGATGCCGAGCACCTCCATCGCGTCGAGCTCCTCGCGGATCTTCCGGGCGCCGAGGTCGGCGCAGATCGCCGAGCCGCCCGCACCGGCGATGATGAGGGCGGTGACGATCGGGCCGGCCTCGCGCACTACGGCGAGCACCGATGCCGCCCCGGTGAACGACTGGGCGCCGAGCTGGCGGACCAGCGAGCCGAGTTGCAACGCGATGACGGCGCCGAACGGTACCGAGACCAGCGCGGCGGGCAGGATCGACACCGAACTGACGAACCACGCCTGCTGCAGGAACTCGCGCACCTGGAACGGCCGGCGGGTCAGCCCGCGCAGCGCGTCGAGGCAGAACGCGAAGAACAGCCCGGACTGACGCAGCGGCGCGGTCATCGGATCGCGCCCAGTTCGCTGCCCTGTTCGGTGCCGAACGATCCGGGCGGTGGTGTCACCCGGTTGTCCCGGCACCACTGGCCGGGCAGACGCTCCGCGCGCCGGGGCAGCCCGTTCGCCGGCTGCAGCTGCAGCGGGATCGCCGGCAGCGGCGGCAGCTCGACACCCGCGTCGGCCTCGGCCCGCAGCTCATCGGCGTCCTTCTCCTCGGACATGCCGATCGGGCCGATCCGCTGCGCGTTGAGGAACTGCCGGACGACCGGCTCGGTGCTCGACAGCAGCATCTCCCGCGGCCCGAACATCGCCAGGTGACCGTGGTAGATCAGGCCGATGTTGTCAGGGACCGTACGGGCGGTGTTGATGTCGTGCGTGACGATCACGAACGTCGCGTCGATCTGCTGATTGAGGTCGATGATCAGCTGGTTGAGGTACGCGGTGCGGACCGGGTCGAGGCCGGAGTCGGACTCGTCGAACAGGACGATCTCGGGGTCGAGCACCAGTGCACGGGCCAGGCCGGCGCGCTTGCGCATGCCGCCGGAGATCTCGCCGGGCAGCTTCTTCTCCGCGCCCAGCAGGCCGACCATCTCGAGCTTCTCGCCGACGATCCCCCGGATCTCCCGTTCCGGCTTGCGAGTGTGCTCGCGCACCGGGAACGCGACGTTGTCGTAGATGTTCATCGAGCCGAACAGGGCGCCGTCCTGGAACAGCACGCCGAAGAGCTTGCGCACCTCGTACAGCTGCCGCTCCGTGAGGCGGGTGAGGTCGTGATCGCCGATCCAGATCGCGCCCCGGTCCGGCCGCAGCAGCCCGACCAGCGTCTTGAGGAACACCGACTTGCCCGTGCCGGAGGGTCCGAGCAGGACCGATATCTCGCCGGCCGGCAGCGTCAGCGACACGTCGGACCACACCGGCTGGCCGCCGAAGGACTTGGTGAGTCCTTCGACCCGCACTTCGACGCCCATCCGGCCTCCCTGCCCGAACCCCTTGCTGGAGACATCGCGGGAGGGGCGCCGGACGTAACACCTCGGCGGAAACTTTTTCGCGAGCACCGCCCGGCTGGCGCAAACCGACGTCGGTGGATACGGTGCCGTTACCCCCCGGTAACGAAGGCGGCACACCCCACGCGATGACGGCAGCGATCGAACAAGACCTGGTCAATCGGGCCCTACGGGCCGATCCGGACGCCATGGCGGCCCTACTCGCCCAGCTCCATCCCGGTATCGTCCGATACTGCCGGGCCCGCCTCGGCCGCGTCGGCGGCGCCTACACGACCGCCGACGACGTCGCGCAGGAGGTGTGCCTCGCGCTGTTACGGGCACTGCCCGGCTACCGCGACCAGGGCCGCCCGTTCACCGCCTTCGTCTACGCCATCGCCGCCCACAAGGTCGCCGACGCCCAGCGCGCCGCCGTTCGCGACGCCGCAACCGCGCCGGACGACACGCTCGCCGACCGCCCCGACACGGCGCCCGGCCCCGAGCAGCAGGCGATGAGCACCGACGTGGCGCGACGACTGTCCGGGCTGCTCGCCCTGTTACCCGAGCAGCAGCGGGAGATCGTCCTGCTGCGGGTGGCGGTCGGACTGCCGGCCGAAGAGGTCGGCGTGATCGTCGGCATGTCGGCACCCGCCGTCAGGGTCGCCCAGTCCCGGGCCCTGGCCCGGCTGCGTACGCTGGCTGGTGACATGTTGGGCGAGGTGGCGGCGTGAGCGGTCCGCAGCGCAGCGGAGGAGCGCGAACCATGGGCGCAGTGTCAGCTCGCGGCGGCGCCGGAGCGAAGCGGAGGTGACGGCGTGAGCATGAGCGAGCAGCGCGGCGAGCAGCCCGTCGACCTGGCCGCCGTCCAGGCCGACGACACGCTGCTCGACGCCCTCGGCCGGGGCGAGCCGGCACCGGACGGCGACGACCTCGCCGGTCTACTCGCCGCATGGCGGGCCGAACTCGACACCGACCTTCCCGCGAACGACATCCTCATCATGCCGACCGAACCGACCGCCGACGGGCAGGATGTGGCCGAACCGGCGCCGCTCCGGCAGCGCGGCACGGGCCTGCGCCGTATGTTCGCCGGCGTGGCGGCGGCCGCGCTGATCCTCGGCGGCCTGGCCCTCGGCGCGCACCGTTCGAGCCCGGACGGTCCGTTGTGGCCGATCACCCGGGTGCTGTACCCGCAGGTCGTCGACACCCGCGCCGCCGAGCACGCCATCGCGCAGGCCGCCGACGCGACCGCGGCCGGCCGCTACAACGAGGCTCGCCGCCTGCTCGACACCGCCACCGGCTACGCACAGCAGGTCGGTGACCCAGCGACGCGCCAGCGACTGCTCGACCGGATCGACGAGATCCGCCGCTCGCTGCCCGCCGCGTCCGCCCCGACGGGGCAGCCATCGTCCACAGGCGGCGGCTCCACACCAGGCACCACCGGGCCGAGCCCCGCGCCGTCGCCCGGCACCACCACGGACGGACCCGGTGGCGGCGGCAATCCCGGCGGCAGCAATCCCGGCGGCGGCCAGTCGCCGGCCCCGGGCATCCCCGTCCCCGACCTGCCTTCGCTCCTGCCGTCCCTGCCGTTGCCGTCGTCGATACCACTGCCCGGCTTGCCCTAAGTAGATGGTGCCTGGTCCGATCCGGTTGCGTCAGCGCACGGTCAGGTCTGATGTGCTGACAGGGCCGAGATCGCGCGCGGTCTGGGCGAGGGCCCGGATGGGGTCGGTCTCCGACTCGGTGTGCCACACCAGTGCGTATTCCAGTGCGCTCATGTCGCGCATCGGCACGAACGTGATGTCCGGCCGCGTCCAGTAGCGGGTCACGTGGCTCGGGAAGAGCGTGACGATCTCCCCGGTGCTGATCAGGGTGAGGTACTCCTCCTGGCTGCGCACCACCGGCCCGCGCTCGATGACCCTGCCCGTGCGGGTGTGGGTGGGAAAGTAGCTGTCGAGCCAATACTCCGGAGTGGGCGGCGGCACCTCCGGCTGCTGAAAATCGCCCAGCGTTTCCAGCGGGATCGATGTGCGCCGGGTGAGTTCATGGTCGGCGGCCACGCCCAGGACCCGGGACTCGGCGAACATGATCGGGCCGACGGTGAGGTCGGGCTCCTCGACCGGGAGCCAGGCGACGAGGACGTCAATGTCGCCGTTGCGGAGCCCGGCGAACGGGTCGACGAAGGATGCCTGCTGGAGGCGCAGTTTCCAGCCCGTGTGGCGGGCCCGGAAGGTTTCCCAGACGGGGCGCAGGTCGTAGCCGTTGACGGGCAACATGCCGACGCGGAGCACGTGGGTGATCCCCTGGGCGGCGAGCTGAGCGCGTTCGAGGCCGGCGCGCAGGCCGTCGTAGACCGGCCGGAGGTCATCGCGCAGCTGGCGGCCGAGCGGGGTGAGCCGGACCTGGCGGCGGTTGGAGCGGTCGAACAGGGCTCCGCCGATGCGGCGTTCCTGCTGGTTGATGGCCTGACTGATGCGGGCCGGTGAGACGTGCAGCCGCTCGGCGGTGCGCCCGAAGTGCAGCTCGGTGGCGAGGGTCAAAAGATCTCGACGTCTCGTATTTCCATGCCTGCCTCCGGTCCGCGGTGGGACCAGCCTACCGGCCGGCGTCTCCGAAAACGATCACGAACGTCACAGGGGCGGGGCGGGGGCCACGTGAACTCCGAGGTCAGCGCGTTGTGATAACCCGGGTGTTACCGCAGAGCCGCCGAAGTCGTCGTTGATCGCCGCACGGTCCATCGGCACAGTCACAAACCATGCCCCTGGACATGACCGCGATGTACGCCACGCACGACGTACTGCGTCGGGAACTGGCAGACATCGCCCGTGTCACCGTCCGGATCGACGATGATCCGCGGCGGGTCCTGCGAACGGCGGCCGGCTGGCGAATGTTCAAGCGAACCGTGCGCGGCCATCACCGTGCGGAGGACGAGGTGCTGTGGCCGGCGCTGCGCCGGCAGGTCACCGACCGGCCGAGCGAGCTGGTGCTGCTCGAGGCGATGGAGGCCGAACACGCGGCCATCGACCAGCTCATCGCCACGATCGACGAACTGCTGGCCGGTCCTGAAGCCTGCCTCGTCCAGCTCGGAACTCTGGCCGACTCCCTCGTCACCGGCTTGCGAGGACATCTGGCGCACGAGGAACAGACGGTGATTCCGCTGATCCGGCGGTCACTCCCCGCATCGCAGTGGGCGGCCTTCGAGGTCCACAGCAAGCGCAGCGGTGTCCCGCCATCCGGTCACGGCCGATGGAGCCCGGAGCCGTACGGCTCTCCCGACAAGACCCGGCACGGCTTCCGTGATCGGCTTGCCGATCGCCTCCACATCCACATCCGCGATGGGCGTCCCTGTCAGTGGGGATGCCCGAACGAACCCCTGGAGAGCAAGATGCAGAAGTTCGACACCCCGGCCCCGATTGCCGCCGTCCGGGTCGTCGCCACCGATCGGGCCGACACCACGGTCGAGGTCCTGCCCGCGGACGCCTCGAAAAGCCGCGACGTGAAGGCCGCGGAGCAGACCACCGTTGCATACAGCGACGGCATCCTGCGGGTCCGGACCGCGACGCAACACCAGATCCTCGGCCCCTCCGGATCCGTCGAGCTGACGGTTCGGCTTCCCACCGGCTCGCGGATCGAGGCGAAGGCGGCCGCCGAGTTCCGCGCCGTGGGACGGCTCGGCGACGTCACCTTCGACGGCGCGCACGGCGCGGTCGACCTCGACGAGGCCGCGAGCGTGCGCCTTGTCGCCCACGCCGGCGACATTTCGGTCGGCCGTCTGGGCGGCCCCGCGGAGATCAGCACCCAGAAGGGCGACATCCGCATCACCGAGGCCGTGCGCGGCACGGTCGTGCTGCGCACGCAGCACGGTGCGATCTCGGTCGGCGCCGCGCACGGAGTCTCGGCCTCCCTGGACGCCGGCACCGCTTCCGGCCGGATCCGCAACACGCTCAAGAACTCCGAAGGTGCCGCAGCCCAGCTGGACATCCGTGCGACCACCGAAAACGGCGACATCACCGCCCACAACCTCCCGGCCGACGACGTGGCCGGCGGGCAGGATCGTCCGGAGTTGCAGCGGATCCTGGAGGCGTTCGTCGACGCCGGCTTCGGCAGCGCGGAGATGCACATCCACGACGAGCGGGGCGACTGGGCCGGCCGCGCCGGAGTGAGCAAACTGGGCGAGACCGCCGAGCCGCCGGCGAACGGGCAGGTCTGGGCGGGCAGTGTGCTCAAGACGTTCACCGCCACCGTGGTGCTCCAGCTGGTGGGAGAGGGCAAACTCGGGCTGGACGACCCGGTGGCCGACCACCTGCCCGAGTTCGGACTGGACGAGCGGATCACCGTCCGGATGCTGCTGCAGCACACCAGCGGGCTGTACAACTACACAGGCGAGCCCGACCCCGACGGGACGTTCGTGATGGGGCTCCCCTCGCAGGGCAAGGAGTGGGTGGACAACCGATTCCACACGTACCGGCCCGAGGAACTGGTGCGGTTCGCGCTGGCCAAGCCGGCGCGGTTCGAGCCGGGCACCGACCAGAGCTACGCCAACACCAACTACACGCTGGCTCTGCTGCTGATCGAGAAGGTCACCGGCTGCTCCTACGCCGATCAGGCGCAGCGCAGGATCCTCGGGCCGCTCGATCTGTCCGACACCGTCGTGTCGACCACCTCGCCGGATCTCCCCGGGCCGCACGCCCACGGCTACTACCGCTACCAGGACGCCGGCGAGTGGAAGGTGGCCGACGTCAGCCGCCAGAACCCCTCCCTGCTGGCCGGCGCCGGTGACCTGATCTCGACCGCCGGCGACCTCCGCACCTTCATCACCGCGCTGCTGGGCGGCAAGCTGCTGCCGGCCCCGCTGCTGGCCGAGATGCTCACGCCGCACGGCAAGTTCGGCCTCGGGCTGGGGCTGTGGGTGCAGGACCTGGGCCCGGGCAATGGCACGATCGTGCACCACAACGGCGGCGCTCCGGGCGGCTACGGAGCGCTGATGATCAGCAGGCCCGACGGCAGCAGGACCGTGACCGCCTCGCTGACCATCAGGGACATCGACCCGGCAGCAGTGTTCCCCAAGGCGTTGGCCGGGCTGATCGAAGCGGTGTTCTGCGACCGGCAGGCCCGGCAGGCTCAGCCGACGGACTGAGCGCCCAGCGGCCAGGCACTGAGGTGGCCACATCCAGCGACACCGACTGTTCTCGATGCAACCGGCGGCGATCGGCGGGGCCCGGCGCCGCCCGGTTCGAGGCCCCGAGGGTGGAACGCCGCGGCCGGGGCAGGACCGGCGGAGCGAAGCACGTACCGTGTGGTCATGGCTCTGACCGTTGGAGACGTTGAGCGGTTCGAGGTGGCCCGGCCGCGGCTGGAGGCCATCGCCTACCGGATGCTCGGCTCCGCGGCGGAGGCCGAGGACGCGGTGCAGGAGACGTTCCTGCGCTGGCAGGGCGCCGACCACGGGCACATCGAGGTGCTCGAGGCCTGGCTGACGAAGGTCCTCACCAACCTGTGCCTCAACCAGCTCGCGTCGGCGCGGGCGCGGCGCGAGGTGTACGTGGGGCAGTGGCTGCCGGAGCCCCTGCTCGCGGGGGATCCGATGCTCGGTCCGGCCGACACCGTGGAGCAGCGCGAGTCGGTGTCCTACGCGGTGCTCACGCTGATGGAGCGGCTCACGCCGAACGAGCGGGCGGTGTACGTGCTGCGCGCCGCGTTCGACTACCCGCACCGGGAGATCGCCGGGATCCTCGACATCACGGAGGCCACCAGCCAGCAGATCTTCCACCGGGCCAAGCAGCACGTCGCCCAGGGCCGGGCGCGCACGGAGATCGACGAGGCCGCGGCACGGCGGATCGTCGAGGAGTTCCTGGCGGCCGCGACCAGCGGGCGGACCGAGCCGCTCGTGCGGCTGCTCGCCGGAGACGCCGTCTCGATCGGCGACGGCGGCGGGAAGGTGCCGGCGCGGGCGAAGGCGTTCGAGGGTGCCCTCGCGGTGGCGAGGTTCGTGCGGGGCCTGTTCGCGCCCGGCGAGGCGAAGCGCGCCGCCGCCGGCGGGGCGCCCGGGATCTACGCCACGACCGCCAACGGGGAGCCGGCCGTGGTGGCCGTGGTGGAGGGGCGGGTCGTGGGGGTCATGTGCCTGGAGGTCACCGCCGGCGGTATCGCGGCGCTGCGCAACCAGGTCAACCCCGACAAGCTCGACCGCGCGACCGAGCGCTGGGCGGCCGCCGGCGACCATGGGAAACCCCTGTTCACCGCGTTCCAGTGAGTATGTGAGCTGCTTCACACCACGTTCCTGTCAGCAAACGGCGGGCCGCCCGGTTCAAGGGGCACACCGCAAGACAGGAGCAGGGACATGCAGCAGCACCGCATCATCGTTCTGGGCGCCGGGTACGCCGGGGCCATCGCCGCCGGCCGGCTCGCCAAGCGGCTGCGCCGCGAGGACGTCGCGATCACCCTCGTCAACGCCGAGCCGGACTTCGTCGAACGGGTCCGCATGCACCAGCTGGCGACCGGCCAGACGCTCAAGCCGCGGCCGTTCAGCGCGATGCTCGCCGGCACCGGCGTCCAGCTGCGGATCGCCAAGGTCACCGCCGTGGACGTGGAGCGCAGGACCGTCACGGCCGGCGGTGAGGAACTCCGGTACGACACCCTCGTCTACGCGCTCGGCAGCGGCTGGGACGCCCAGGGCGTCCCCGGCACCGCCGAGCACGCCGACGAGCTCGCCGGCCGCCCCGGCGCGCTGCGGCTGCGGGACCGCCTGGCCCGCCTCGGCGCCGGGCAGCCCGTGGTCGTCGTCGGCGGCGGCCTCACGGGGCTGGAGGCCGCCACCGAGATCGCCGAGGCGCGTCCGGACCTCGAGGTCGCGCTCGCCGCCCGCGGTGAGCTCGGCGACTGGCTGTCGGACAAGGGTCGTGCGCACCTGCGGAAGGTCGCCGCCCGGCTCGGGATCACCGTGCACGAGCACGCCGACGTCGCCCGGGTCGAGGCCGACGCCGTCGTCACCGCGGACGGCCGCACCATCCCGGCCGCGGTCACGGTGTGGACCGCCGGGTTCGCGGTGCACCCGATCGCGCAGGCGAGCGGTCTGGAGGTCACCGACACCGGCCGGATCGTCGTCGACGGCACCATGCGGTCGGTGTCCCATCCGGAGGTGTACGCCGTGGGCGACGCCGCCTTCGCCATGGGCGCCGGGGACAAGCCGCTGCGGATGTCGTGCGCGTCCGGCACCCCGATGGCGTGGCAGGCCGCCGACGCGATCGCGGCACGCCTGACCGGCGGGAAGCTGCCGAACGCCCCGCTGCGCTACTTCAACCAGTGCATCTCGCTGGGCCGCAGGGAGGGCCTGATCCAGTACGTCACCGCCGACGACCGTGCCGTCTCCGCGGTCCTCACCGGTCGGCTCGCCGCGGTCTACAAGGAGCTGATCTGCAAGGGCGCGGCCTGGGGCGTCGCCAACCCGATGCTGGGCATGCCCACCCGCCGCCACCCCGTCACCGTGGAACGCACGGTCGAGGCGACGGCGTAGCGCCGGCGGTGCGGGGACATCCGTCGTGCGGAGCGATCGGCGGTGACGGTGGGACACCGCATGGGACCGCGATCGACGCACGGCGCCAGGTGTGGCGCCGGGGTCGCTACCGTCGGGGTCCGGGGGGTGGACATGAACTTCCTGAACCGACTTCTGCCGGGCACCGCGGCACGACCGGACGGTCCGTTACCGGCGCAGCCCGAGAGCGGCGAACCGGCGCCGCCCCGTTCGCGGGTGCGCTCGATGCGGCGGTGGGGCTGGGTCCCGGCCGGCGTGGCCGTGGCGCTGGCCTTCGGCGGCTGGCAGGTCCTGCCGTGGCTGCCGGGGATGTTCGACCACGACGAGTGGAAGGATCGCGGCACGCCGGTGACGGCCACGGTCGCCGACGTGACCCGGCCGGACCGTGAACCACCCGAATCCGGGGCCGGCTTCGGCCAGCACGCCCGCTACCGAGCCGAGTCGATCGTCCTGGCCGCCGCCGGGGTGCGGAAACCCACGACGAGCACCTGCACCCCGGACGGCGACGAGTGGGTGCGGTGTGTCGTCGACTACGACGGGCACCAGGCTCCGGCAACGCCTCCAGGTGCGCGCGTCCGTGACCGCGGTCCGGGCCGCATCGTCATTGCGGCCCGGACCGCGTCTCGGCGGAGAGGCTTGTCGACACTCCTCTCGCGGCGGTGGCAGGACCCGGTCGGCGCGGCATCGCCGACCGGGCCGGTGCTGTCAGCCGAGGAGCATCGCGCTGAATCGCGACTCGTCCGCGTCGAATTCGACGACGCGGACGCGCAGCGTGGCGCCGACCGCGGCACTGCCACCGCGGACGAGCCCTGACAAACCAGCGTCAGACTCGACGAAGAGCCCGAACGGCTTGGTCGACGTGACGACGACGTCGATCTCGTCGCCCGGCGTCAGAAGGGTTCCGGTCATGCGGCTCACCCCCTCTCGATACCTCAGGGTGAGTCGGACAGCGGCGCCGACGCACCCCCAGGTTGCCCTTTCGTCGCGGGGTCGCGGCAGCGCCGGGCTCCGCCCGGACGTCACACCGCCCATGGTACGACCGATCGGCCCAGGAGCACCTGTCCCTCTACTGACGTGGCGTCCGTGCAGATTTCCGTGCCGCGCACGGATGTCCGGTGGCGCGGCTCGGAGCACCCTGATCACCGACGCCGAAACCATCGCACCGAGCCGAGGGGCAACACCATGAACAAGGCCGTGATCAGCCTCAACACGGGTCTGGAGGATGCCGAGACGGTCACCGTCGCGTTCCTCGTCGCCGTGGGGGCAGCCGAGCAGGGACGACCGACGCTGATGTTCCTGACCAAGGAGGCGGTCCGGCTGGCCACCGACGGATTCGCCCAGGCCGTCGCCTGCGACGGTTGCCCGGCGCTGGCGGATCTCCTCGACCGGTACGCCAAGGCCGGCGGCACGTTCCTGGTGTGCCCGATCTGCGTGCAGGCCCGCAAGGTCGACCCGGCCGGATTCCGGGGCAACGCGGAACCCGGCGGCACCGTGCAGATGTGGCAGTGGATCGGTGACGACCCTGCCGTGACCTTCAGCTACTGACTGGGTCGCCGCCTCGGTAGCAGCTGACGCCACCAGGGGGTCGCCTTCGCCAGTTCGCCGCGCACCACCCCGTTGAGCGTCCACGCGTGCTCAGCGTCCCCGGTGGTCGGTTGCGCGGCCGCGTACCCGGCGGCGTCGGCGAGGCGGGCCAGTCTGCGGGTCGGCTCGCCGACGGCGGGGAAGCGCTCCGCCGCCGCGGCGGCGACCTGCCCGGATGTCGTGGACGCTGGCCAGGCGAGGCCGGCGTCGGCGTACCGGTCGAGGGCGTCCAGCCAGGCGCCGTAGATCCGCCGGCGCGGGTCGGGCGCGGTCCTTCTGCGCCGTCTGACGAGGCCACGCGAAACGGGGCGGGCGGCGAGCAGCATGACGGCGACGCCGGCCGCCAGTCCGGCGAGGATCCACTGTGGACCGCCGCCGGCCGCCGGCCCGCCGGTCGCCGAGGAGTCCGCTGTGGAGTCGCCGGAGGGGGCGGTCAGGGGTGCCGGGGTCGTGGTGGGTGCGGGCTCGACGGGTTCGTCCTGCTCGGCCGGCTGCGGCTCCGGCGCACGCTGCCGCGAGCCCGGCGTCGGGTAGAACCCGACCCATCCGGCGCCGGCGAAGCGGACCTCGGCCCAGGCGTCGACGTCCCGTTCGGTGATCTTGCCGGGTGTCGCCGGGCGGAAGCCGACGACGACCCGGGCGTCGTAGCCGAGGGCCCGGGCCATCAGCGCGTACGCCGACGCGTACTGTTCGGCGGTGCCCGAGTGGCTGGTCAGCAGCCGGTCGATCTGGAACAGGCCGTGGCCGGTCGGTGGCCGGTCGGACGAGCTCACGGAGAAGCCGCCGTCGAACGCGAGCTGGTCGGCGAGCCGGCGCAGCGCCGGGTATCCACCGTTCGCGCCGGCCAGCCGGCTCGCGTGACCGACGATTGTCGCGGGCGGCCGTTCTCCGGTGTACGCAGCGGGTGTGTCACCGGCGAGCGCGGCCGGGTCGGGCTCGGTCACCACGCTGCGGACCGTGTACTGCCGCGGAACCGGGCGGCCGGCCGGCATGACGACGTCACCGGTCTGCGTGTCGACGCCGAGCCCGGTTTCGGAAACCTGGACCGGTCGGCCGGTCGCGACGAGCCAGCCGAACGTGCCGGGGTCCTCGACGTGCACCTCGTCCTCGACGGTGACGCCGTCCCGGTCGGGGGCCGGCAGGCGGGTCCCGGCACGGCGGTACGTGGCGGCGCTCGTCCAGTACGTCCCGTCGAACCGGTCCAGCGTCGCGAACCGTAGCCGCGTCGAGGGCTGCGCCGACCGGACGGTGAGCCGCAACGTCAGCTTGCCGGACCTGAGGGCGGGGTACTGGGCGAGCGGGCTGGTCCCCTCCCGCGGCTGGACGGTCTGGTCGGCGAGGAGCCGCAGGTCGACCGGTTCCGGGGCACCGGCGAGGGTCAGCAGCGGTGTGGCGAGCAACCCGCCGGCGGCACCGATGGCGGCGAGGGCCAGCAGGGCGACCGATGGCAGCAGCCGGAATCCGGCGGAGGCCGCCGAGACCGGCCGGCGTTCGCGGGCGGTCGTCGCGAGCAGCCCGACGGTGACGGTGGCGAACGCCGGCGCGAGCCAGGCGGCCGGACGGCCCGGGACGGCGAGCAGGACGGCGATGCCGGTGCCCAGGACCGGGGCGATCAGCGACCACCCGGCGGCGGTGCGGCGCAGCGCCGGTTCGACCGTGCCGATCGCGACGAGCCCGGCGAACAGCGTGCAGGCCGCGAGCTCGGCGCCGTCGGGGTCCAGCGGCGGGATGCTGGTCAGCAGCCGGAACGGGCCGGCGGCGAGCTCCACCGGAGACAGCCCGAAGATCAGCAACACGTACCCGGCGAGCGCGGCGAGCGCGATCGTCAGCCTGGTGACCGGCGGGACGCGCCGGGCCTCGCCGGACGCGGCCGTCACGAGCAGACACGCCAGCGGCGCGAGCGCGACGGCGCCGAGCATCGGCAGCGCGTACGCCGGTTCGGTCAGCGCCTCGACGCCGGTCCGCCCGTATGCGGGCGCCAGTGCGACGACCGGGGCGAACGCGAGCAGCCCGGCCAGTCCGGCGCGCGGCAGCGCCGCGCCGGGTTTCCTCGCGGCGGGTCCTGTCACGGCCGGTCGGGGCGCCGTTTCGGTCACCGTCCACCGCCGAGCCGGGTGTACGCCTGCGCGGCCACCTCGGCGGTCGGCGCGGAGATGATCGAGACCCCGGAGCGCAACGACGTCCCGGTCGCGTCGCCGATCTGCACGAGCACGATGCGGGCGTACCGTCGCCGCTGCGCCCCCAGGAGCGGGACGAGCCCGCCCGGTTCGCCGCTGACGACGACGATCGTCCCGCCGCCGGGCGTGCCGCGGACCATCGCGAGCAGTCCGGTTTCGTCGCCGCCGTCCTGGACGGCCGCGGCGAGCCGGTCGAGCGCGGTGACCGGCGGCGGGTCCGTCGGCGTGGTGCACAGCAGCGTGACCGGGTGGCCGCCGCGGCCGGCGGCCGACACCACCGACGCGGCGAAGGCGACCGCCTCCTCGAACCGCTCCGGTGACAGCACCGCCGCGCGGGTGTCCAGCAGGACCGTGGTGGACGGTTCGGTGGTGTCCACGCGGTCCTGCACGACGAGGTCACCGACGCGGGCCGTGGTCCTCCAGTGGATCTGCCGGAAGTCGTCGCCGGCGCGGTACTCCCGCAGCGACGCGAACGCGGTCGAGCCGTGCTGCGCGCGGTCGATCATCTCACCCTCGAAGTCGACGGCGACGCCGATCGGCAGTGCCTTGAGCGGGTGGATCTTCGGGTGCACCCAGATCCACAGTGCGGGGGCGAGCGGCTCGCCGCGGCGGACCAGCCCGAGCGGGTCGCGGCGTTCCAGCCGGACCGGTCCGAGCGCGATGACGCCGCGGCGGCGGGTGCTGATCTCGTACGAGTCGTCGAACCGCGCACCGGGTGCCAGCGGCGGGACCGCGATCCGCTGCGGTTCGCCGTCGAAGGAGTCGAGGATCTCGAAGACGCCGGTGGGCAGCCGGCCGGCGTTGACGACCGTGACGCCGGCGCGTACCGCGTCGCCGACGGTCAGCCGGGTCCGGGTGGCGGCACGGGTCACGTCGAGGCGGGCCGGTAGGAGTACCAGGGCGACCGCGCCGAGCATCAGGGTCAGCCCGGCGGCGCCGATCCCGACCAGCGTCGGCAGGCCGGCGGTCAGGCCCGTCGCGGCCAGTGCGCCGCCGCCGAGCCCGACGACCAGGCCCGTGCCGGTGGGTCTCATCGGCGTCCGGCCACCTCCGGCACCGGCACCGGCACCGTTTCGAGGACGTCGCGGAGGATGTCGGCCGGGCGGACGCCCTCGATCTCGGCCTGCGGGCGGACCAGGAGCCGATGGGCGAGCGCGGCGACCGCGACGGACCGGACGTCGTCGGGGACGACGTATCCGCGTCCGTCGGTGGCGGCCCAGGACTGCGCGGCGCGCAGGAGCGCGAGGCTGCCGCGGGGACTGACGCCGAGCTGCAGCCGCGGGTCGGCGCGGGTCGCGGCGGCGATGCGGGCCACGTAGTCGGCGATCTGCTCGGCGACGTGCACCTGCTGGACGTACTCGATCATCCAGCGGATCTGCTCGACGGTGGTGACGGGGGTGAGCCGCGCGGCGGTCCCGGTGCGGGAGCGGCCGAGCAGCAGGTCCCGCTCGTCGTCGACGTCCGGGTAGCCGATGCTGATCCGCAGCAGGAACCGGTCGAGCTGCGCCTCCGGGAGCCGGTAGGTGCCTTCGAGGTCGACCGGGTTCTGGGTGGCGACGACCAGGAACGGCACGGGCACCGGGTAGCTGCGCCCGTCGACGGTGACCTGCCGCTCCTCCATCACCTCCAGCAGCGCCGACTGCGTCTTCGGCGACGCGCGGTTGATCTCGTCGGCGAGGACCAGATGGGCGAAGGTGGGTCCGGGCCGGAAGGAGAACTCGCCGCTGTGCTGGTCGTAGACGGTGCTGCCGGTGATGTCGGAGGGCAGCAGGTCGGGGGTGAACTGGATGCGGTGCCAGTCGGCGTCGATCGACGCGGCGATCGACTTGGCGAGGGTCGTCTTGCCGACGCCCGGCACGTCCTCGACGAGGAGATGCCCGCCGGCGAAGAAGCAGGTCAGCGCGAGACGGACGGCGTCGGGTTTGCCGGTGAGCGCGCCTGAGACGTTGCCATGGATGGTGGTGTACTGCTCGGCGAAGTAGCCGGCCGGGTCGCTTGCCTGGGACATCGGGGGCACTCCTTCACTTACCGCCGGTGGCGGCCAGGCACGGGGCTGGTGGTCCGGGCGGCGGCGGCACGTCGGTCATGACGAGCGCCCAGATCTGGTAGCAGTACTCGGTCCGGGGGTCGAGCCCGCGCACCAGGTACGGCGACAGCTGGTCCTTGGACGCGTCGCCGATCTTCTCGCGGTCCCGGAAGATCACGTACGAGACGAAGCCGGGGATGGTGGAGGCGTCGCGGAAGTCCAGCCGGACGACGCCCGCCTGGGGTGACGTGGCGGTCACCGGCACCGGGTAGAGCTGGCTCTTCGGACCGGCGGCGCTGCTGGTCCCGGCCGTCGCTGGGGTGCCGGTGCCGTCGGGCCGGCCGGTCCAGAGGCCGACGGCGGTCGCCGCGATCAGCAGCGTCAGCAGGCCGAGGAACGGCGCCAGCAGGCGCCGCCGGGCCGGTTCGGGCGCGGGCGCGTCCGGCACCGGCAGGGTCGCCCCGGCGGTGGGTTGCAGATCGTCGTGGTCGGCTGACGGGGACTGCGGGCCGGCCGGTGCGAGGGTTCCCGCCGGCGGCGCGCCGGCTCCCGGCGAGGCGTCTGTCTCCGGCGCGGCGGCGCGGAAGGCGACGTCGATCGGCCGGGCCGGGGTCGGCGGCGGCGCGTCCGGCGGCAACGTCCCGGTGTGCCCCTGCAGTGCGGCGAACCGCTCGGCGAGGGCGGCCGCTTCGGGCCGGTCGGCGGGCCGCTTGGCCAGGCAGGCCTGGATCACCGACCACACCGGGTCGGCGAGCCCGTCGGGGCGGGCCGGTTCCTCCTCCAGGTGCGCCCGCAGCAGCGCCATCGGGTGGTCGCCGGCGAACGGCCGGTGGCCGGCCAGCAGCTCGTACGCGGTGACGCCGAGGGCGTACACGTCGACGGCCGGGCTCGCGGGCCGGCCCATCGCCAGCTCGGGAGCCAGGTACGCGGGGGTGCCGACGACCATGGACTGCTGGGTCAGGTCCTCGCCGCCGGCGACCTTCGCGATGCCGAAGTCGGTGAGCCGGGCCCACGGCTCGCCGCCGCGCCAGGTGATCAGCACGTTCTCCGGCTTCACGTCGCGGTGCACGATGCCGGCGGCGTGGACCGTGGCCAGTGCCCCGGCGACCTGGGCGAGCACGGTCACCGCCCGGTCGGTCGTGAAACCGCGTTTCGTCGCGCCGCGCAGGTCGAGCCCGTCGACGAGCTCCATCACGATCGCGAGGGTGTCGCCTTCGACGACGAGGTCCAGCACCCGGACGAGGTTCGGGTGGACGACGGCCCGCAGCGCGTTGCGTTCCCGCAGGAACCGGGCGACCGCCTCGGGGTCCGCCGCGTACTCCTCCCGGAGCACCTTGATCGCCACCGGCTGGCTGTCCGCGCGGCGGATCCCGCGCCAGACCCGGCCGTTGGCGCCCTGGCCGATCACGCTGTCACGGAGGTAACCGCTGCCCAGCGGCGACCCGGCCGGGGTGTAGGGCGTTGTCGGTGGCAGCGTCGGCTGAGCCGCCGGATCGTCGGTCATGATCTCCACAGTGGGGGTGTGGTCCGCAGCGGATGGGCGGCGCGTCAGCACCGCGGTGTCCACACCATAGCGACTCCCGCTCATCGCACCGACTCACGGGGTTCGGTGCTCGACGCCGCCGGAACCTGTACCGCCGAGTACTGTCCACGGGTGACGAGCAGACCGCGGCCGGCCGGCCAGCCGCCGGCGGTCGAGCGCGGCAGCCGGATGTCGAACAGTTCGCCGTCCACATGCGACAGTGGGTTGAGCAGCAGACCGGTCCGCGCCCGCCGGAGCATCGCCAGCCAGCCCCGGTAACGGTGCTGCTGCAGGTCGTCGGTGGTGCCGGCGGCGACGATCACGCTGCCGGCGTCGCGGGCCGTCCGGACCAGCGTCTCCAGGGTCAGCGCCGCCGGGCCCTCGGCGAGCAGCTCCGCGTCGTCGACCAGCACCGCAACCGGCGTACCCACCTCCTGCAGCACGAGCGCGAGGTCGGCGGCGTCCTCGGTGCCGACGAGGGCGGCGGCGAGCCCGTCGAGGTCGGTCAGCGGCGACCGGCGCGGGCAGAGGGCCACGACGGGCGCCGGCCGCGCCACCAGCGACCGGGCGACCTGCAGCAGCGCGCCGCTGCGGCCGGAGCGCGGTGGCCCGGAGATCAGGAACGCGTTGCCCAGTTCCGCCAGGTCGACGTCGACCGGGCCGAGCTGGTCACCGCCGACGCCGACGGTGACCGCGCCGGCGGCCCGCGGCGCGCTGCGCAGCGCCTCGGCATCGGTGCTCGTGATCATCGATGGGAGCGGGTCGACGCGTTGGGGCAGCGCGTCGGCGGGCACGCCGTCCCAGCGGTGGCGGGTCGCCGCGCAGAGCCGGTCCAGCGCGGCGACCTGCGCGGCGCCGTCGGGCTCCGGGTCGAGCAGCGCGACCTGGACGCTCTGCCTGCCGGGGCAGGCGATCGCCCGGCCGGGCGGCATCTCGCCCGGCGCCTCCCGCGGGTTGATCCCGTACGCGGCGAGGTCGTCGCGGTCCGCGTGGGCGAGCACCAGGCGCGTCGCGACCGCACCGGCGAGCCGGTGGGTGAACCCGGACCGATCCGTGGACAGCACGGTCAGCACGCCGGCCGCGGGACCCCTCCGCAGCAGCGCGTCGACGGCGTCGACGAGCCGGCCACCGTCGAGCTCGGCGAACCGGGCGTGGAACGTCTCGTACCGGTCGATGATCAGCACCAGGTACGGCAGCGGGTCCCTGGAACCGGCCCGCTGCTCGGCCGGCGACGCATGCCCGCCGGCGGCGAGGAGCCGCTGACGCCGGCCGATCTCGGCGTCCAGGAGCCGCAGCACGCGCGCCGTGCGGTCGGTGTCGTCGCCGTCCACGTACGCGCCGCAGTGCGGCAGCCCGGCGAGCCCGGCCAGGGCGTGGTTGCCCTGATCGAGGATGTACAGGTGGACGTCGGCGGGCCCGGCGGCGCTCGCCAGCCCGGCGGCGATCGTCCGCAGCGCCGTGGACCGGCCGCTGCGGGCCATGCCCGCGACCAGGACCGGGCCGGTCGACGCGAGGTCCAGCACGAACGGTCGCTGCGCCTGCTGCGACGGCAGGTCGGCGAGGCCGACCGCGACGCGGACCAGTCCGTCCACGGCGGGACCGGCCAGATCGGCGGCGACCACGACCGGCGGCAGCGGCGGCAGCCACGGGCTGGCCGGCGCGGCGAGTCCCGCGTGCTCCGCGGCGCCCCGGATCGCGTCGACAAGGACCGCCAGGTCGGTCTCGGCGCCGTCGGCGGGCGCGGCGGGCGGCGGCGGCTGGTGGCCGAGCGAGCCGACCGTCCGGGCCCGCACGAGGACCTCCGACTCGTCGGCGTCCACCACGGCGGAGCGCGGACCGCCGATCCGCGCCGCCTGCAGCAGCGCCAGGTCACCGTGGCCGGCGCGCAGGTAGGCCCGGCCCGGCAGGTGCCGGGACAGCCGCACGGCGTCGGGGACGTCCACGACGTCGCTGCTCTCGCTCGCGCTGGTGACCCGCAGGCAGATCCGGAGGTTCAGGTTGGCGCGCAGCTCGGCGCTGACCACACCGGCCGGTCGTTGGGTGGCGAGGACGACGTGGACGCCGAGGCTGCGCCCGCGCATGCCGATCCCGGCGACGCCGGTGACGAACTCCGGCACCTCCTCGACCAGCGACGCGAACTCGTCGATCACGATCACCAGGCGGGGCAGCCGGCCGCCGGTCGTGGCCCAGTACTCGGCGATGTCCTTGGCCTCGACCTCGGCGAGCAGCGCCTCCCGGCGGCGCAGCTCGGCGCTGAGCGAGGCGAGCGCCCGCGCGACCAGATGCCCGTCGAGGTCGGTGACCATGCCGGCGCAGTGCGGCAGGTTCCGGCATTCGGCGAACGCGCTGCCGCCCTTGTAGTCCACGAGCACGACGGCGAGCGCATCCGGCGGGTTGACCAGGGCCAGGCCCGCGACGAGGGTCTGCAGCAGTTCGGACTTGCCGGCGCCGCTGGTGCCGGCGATGAGCAGGTGCGGCCCGTCCCGGCTCAGGTCGATGCTGAACGGTCCGCCGGCGCCGACCCCCAGCGGCACGGTCGCGGACCGCCCGCCGGGACTGGCGGCCCACCTGCGGGCGACCGCCTCCGCGGTGGGTGTGTGCCCGAGCCCGACGAGGTCGAGCAGGCGCACGGTGTCCGGCAGTCCCCCGTCGTCGCCGGAGCGGCCGCCGAGGACCCGCAACGGAGCGAGGGCATGCGCCAGCGCGGCGGCGTCGGCCGCACCGAGCCGGTCCAGCAGCAGGTTGTCCAGGACCCGCCCGTCGGGGTGCCGCAGCCGGGCCCGCGTCCCCGACGGGGAGCTGATCACGGCGGTGGCCCGGCACTCAGCCGGCAGGTCCGTCTCCTCGACGTCCACGCAGATCGCGTACACCCCTGCATCCGGGCCGTCGGTGAGCAGTTCGGCCAGTTCCGGCAGTCCACGCAGCCGCCGGGCCCCGTCCGCGACCACGATCATCCGCCGGCCGGCCGGCACCGACGCGCGCAGCGCCGCCTGCCGCTCGGCCCGGCGCGCCGCCACGATCCGGCGTAGCTCGGTCAGCCGCGCCCGGGCCTGCTCCGCGTCGGTGGCGATCATCCGCTGGCACGCCAGGTCGGCAGTGTGCGGGACGGTGTGCGGCAGCCAGCTCGCCCACTCCCACTCCGGTGCCTCGTCCGTGCCGGTCAGCACCACGATCCCCAGGTCGTGCGGGGCGTGCAGGGTGGCGAGGTGCGCGATCACGGCACGGGTCGTGGCGAGGACCGCTGCCCTGGGACCGGCCAGCCCGAGCACACCGGCCGCCGCCAGGTCGACGGTGGACGGCAGGTGTTCGACGGCGGGGATGTCGAACTCACCGTCAAGGTCGACCCGTGCCGGTGCGGTGCCCAGTCCGAGCCGGACGTGCAGGAAGTCCTGGTCGGCCGGCCGGCGCTCGTACAGCCGCCGGCCGGGACCGCTCGCGATCCCCAGCAGGCGGGCCGGGTCGGGCCAGGCGTCACGGCCGGCCCGGCCCTGTTCGTCGGCGAGCCGCTCGAGATCGGTGACCAGGGCGGCCCGCGCCCGTTCGTACTCCTTCACCGCCGCGCGGTGCTCGTTGCGGCCGCTGCGCCGGTCGGACAGCACCGTCGCCAGCATCAGCACCGGCGACAACGCCAGGAAGATCAGGAAGTAGCCGGCGCCGGGGAGCAGCTTGTACATGACCCCGGCGATGACCAGCGGCAGCAGGATCACCAGCAGCGGAAAGCGCACCGCCCGCGGCCGCTCCGGCCGCCGCGGCACGCTCAGCCGCGCCACAGCCGCGGGTGCGCCGATGCGCGGCGGCCGGTTGTACGGGACCGTCCCGTCCTCCGCGACCGGCCCGACCGGCCCGTCGGCCGGATCGACGGGCCGGACGGTGAGGACGGTCTCGCCCGCGGAGAACACCTCGCCGGGCGCGACCTCGGCAGCGCCGACGAGCCGCACCCCGCGGTGCGCGACGCCGTTGCGGGAGCCCGCGTCGGCGATCTCGAACCCGGTCGCGGTGGGCCGCGCCGTCGCGTGGACCCGGCTGACCTCGGGGTCGGCGATCACCAGGTCGTTGCTGGGTGCCCGGCCGACGCTGACCGTGCCGCCGGCGGGGAGCGCGGCCCGCGCCGCGCCGCCCGCCCCGCCGACCGCGACCAGCTCGACCCCGTCCCGGTCATGTTCCGGACCGCCTGGTCCGGCGTCGGTGCGCAGCAGCGCGCCGATCGGCACTGTCAGGTCCACCAGCCGCGCGGTGCCGGGCAGCGGCCGGCCGGCCAGCCACAGCTGCCGGCGACGACGGCGACAGCGCCGATCTTGATGGCGATGAGCCGTCCGTACGGGCTGCTCCACCTCTCGGCCGGGTGTTGCA
>NZ_JBFAJA010000135.1:0-26094 GCF_040654975.1 Dactylosporangium sp. NPDC050588
GGCCCGCCGGGGGATTCTCACCCCGGACCCCCAATGCTCGCTGCGCTCGCACAGCCAGCGCTCCGCGCGGCCGGATCGCGCATCCGCGCCCATCCGTGCCCACCCTCCGCGGTGGCCGGGCTGGGGGTTCCTCATGATCCGGAAGACTTTGTGTCGCTATGACAGCACAAAGTCTTCCGGATCACGGAAACGGGGGATCAGGGAGTGGCTGGGTGCGCGTGCCGGTGTCAGTTTCGCCGGTGATCCCGAATCGGTTTGGTTGCTGGGGCTGCCGACGCCCGTTCGGGGGCGCTCGGCGGTGGCTGGGGGGTTTCTCATGATCCGGAAGACTTATGGTCGCTAGAGCAGCAATAAAGTCTTCCGGATCATGGAAACGGGGGTCAGGGCCATTCGGTGGCGTTGGTGGCGTTGAGGGTGCCTGGGGGGTCGACGACGACGCAGAAGGTGATGCCGGCGGGGTCGCGCATGGTCCACCAGCGGTCGTGGCAGTCGAGGCGGGTCGCGCCCAGTGACTCCAGGCGGGCGACCTCGGCCTCCAGGTCGTCGGTGTGGAAGTCCAGGTGGACCCGCGGCGCGCCGTCGCCGAGGCGCTGGGTCAGCAGGACCAGGTCGTGGCCCGGGATGCGGGCGCCGTGGAAGTCCGGGTACTTGCCGACGCGCTCCAGCGGGGCGCCGAGCGCGCCCCGCCAGAACGTGACGGTCGTGTCCTCGTCGGTCGCGGGCACGTCCAGGACGATGGTGTACAGCCTGCTGTAGTGAGCCACAGCGGGAATCTACGCCGCCAGGAGGATCGAGGTACGCAGGGCCGGGGCGCCGTCGACCGGGGCCGGGTCCTCGTCGGTGGGAGCGACGCCGCCCGCGGCGATCCGGTCCAGGGTGTGCAGGCCGAGCGGGCGGACGCTGCCGAAGATCGTGTAGTTGGGGCGCAGCGCCGAGTCGGCGAACACGAGGAAGAATTGGCTGCCGTTGGTGTCGGGGCCGGCGTTGGCCATGGCGAGCACGCCGCGGGCGTACACCTTGCGGGCGCCGGTCGGGTCGGTCGGGGCCGGCGGCAGGTCGGTCGGCAGCTCGTCCTTGTACTTGTAGCCCGGGCCGCCCTCGCCGGTGCCGGACGGGTCGCCGCACTGCAGGACCTTCAGCGTCGGGTACGTCGTCAGCCGGTGGCAGATCGTGCGGTTGTAGAAGCCGTGCCGGGTCAGGTGCAGGAAGCTCTGCACCGTGCACGGCGCCTGTGCCCGGTCCAGGGTCAGCGGGATCAGGCCCAGGTTGGTGAAGAGCGTGATGGTCACCGTGCCGCGCGACGGCGTGTGCCGCGGGTCGCGGGGCAGTGGCACCGGCCGGACCGCCGGGTCGTCGGGTGTCGGGGTGTACGCGCACGGCCCGGTCGTCGGTCCGCCGGGTGCGGCGGCCGAGGCGGGTGTGGGTGCGACGGCGAACGCCGCCACCGCGAGCATGACCACGACGGCACGGATCCGGACCACATTGTCCTCCATCGAAGATTGGGAATCTTTTAGAGGTCTAACGGATGTCGATGTACCGCGTCAAGGCCGATGCCCGTTTGGGCCCGGATCGGCGGTATAGCAGCGGCAGTGCCCCTTCCCGTTGTTCACCTCTTGCATGTCCGGCGTGCGCACACGGCCGCGCCTGTTGGACATGCGCTGTCCCGAGCGTGTGTCCCAGAGGGTGGGCGTGCCGGGTGGACGAAGGGGTAGCTGGTGCAACAATCGAGGTTCGTCTTCTTAGCGTTGGCCGCGGCGGCCGCCGATGACGGCACGGTAGCCGAGGCCACGACCTGGATGCTGGTCTCGCCGAACAACCGGCCGCTGGGCAGAGCGGCAAGGCTGTTCGAGACCTACGGAGCCTGCCGCGACGCAGTGCTGCACCTGCGGGCCGGGTTCGCCGGCGCGAGCAGCGCGGTCGCCGCGGTGGAGTCCAGCGGGCAGTGGGTCTGGCGGGTGGAGCTGGACGGCAGCACCGTCGGAATGTCCAGTCGTTCCTATCTGCGCGCAAGGGAATGCCACTACAACCTCGAGCGCTTCCTGGAAGCCGTGCCGGCGGCGGTCGTGGTGGCCGGCACCCGCAGTGTCCGAGGCGGTCATCCCCTGGTGCTCGGCGCCGGCGGTGACACGGCGGTCCTCCCGCCGCGCCCGGCGCCGCGGGGCGCCCGGGGTCCGTACGCCGACCGCCCCCGTCTCGGGGAGCGCGACGTGCGGGCCCAGGGCGCCCGCCTGATGTACCGGGCGACCCCCGGCAACCCGCCGGCATGACGGTCGTCGAAGCGCCCTCCGAGGCCACCGGCGCCGGGGAGGCCGACGCGCCGCGCCCGCTGAAGTGGCGCCCGTCCCCGGCGGACCGCGTGTTCCGCGGCGTCGCCCGGGGTGCGGGCGCGATGGTGCTGCTGGTGGCGCTGCTCGTGGGGTCGTTCCTGGCGTACCGGGCGGTCACCGCGCTCAAGGTGGTGCGCTGGAGCTTCTTCACGACCAAGGGGTGGGAGCCCGACCCGCTGGAGGGGAGCTTCGGCATCGCCGCCGTCGTGCCGGGCACCGTCATCATCGCCGGGATCGCGATCGTCCTGGCGGTGCCGGTCGCGGTCGGCACGGCGCTGTACATCTGCGAGTACGCGCCGCGGCGGATGCGCCGGATGCTGGTGACGCTGGTCGACATGATGGCGGCCGTGCCGAGCGTCGTCTACGGCCTGTTCGGCGTGTTCCTGCTGCAGCCCAACATCATCCACCTGTCGCGGTGGATCGCCACGTACCTCGGCTGGATCCCGATCTTCGAGGTCGCCGACTACGACACGGCCAACCCGCTGTCGAGCATCACCGTGTTCACCGCGTCGAGCTTCGTCGCGGGGACGGTCGTGGCGATGATGGTCACCCCGATCATCTGCTCGATCTCGCGCGAGGTCTTCTCGCAGGCGCCGATCGGGGAGCGGGAGGGTGCCTACGCCCTCGGCGGCACCCGCTGGGGCATGATCCGCACCGTCGTGCTGCCGTACGGCAAGGGCGGCGTCATCGGCGGTTCGATGCTCGGCCTGGGCCGGGCGCTCGGCGAGACCATCGCCGTGTACATGATCATCTCGCCGGTGTTCGACATCCAGTGGCACGTGCTGCAGACCGGCGCGATCTCGGTGTCGTCGCTGATCGCGCTGCGCTACGGCGACTCGGCCGACTTCGCGGTGTCCGCGCTGATGGCGGCGGGCCTCGCGCTGTTCCTGATGACCCTGCTGGTCAACTTCGCCGCGTCGATCGTCATCGGCCGCACCCGCTCCGGAGCCGGCACATGACCTCCACCGACACCGCCCGGACGGCCGGACAGCCGGCCACGGCCCCGGAGACCGGGCAGACGCACCACCACGCCGTCGCGGCGGCGGATCAGGCGCAGGATCAGGGCCACGCCACCGCGACCGCCGATCAGGCGCAGGACCAGGACCAGGGCCACGCCACCGCGGCCACCGCGACCGCCGGGCGCGCGCAGGACCAGGGGCACGCTGCCGCGGCGATCGAGCGGACCCGCGTCGACCTGACGAAGCCCGACGGGACCCGGAGCGGGCCGGACACCGCGACCCGGGCGGCCGGTCCGGTGAAGGCGGCCGGTGGGGGACCGCGGCACGCGCGCCCCGACACGGCCCTCACGTTCGTGCGGCGCCCGCTGCCCGAGGCGGCCCCGGGGGAGGAGCGGCGCCGCGAGCTGCGCGCCGGCCGGCGCCTCGACCGGCTCAACGTGACCGGCGCGCTGCTGGCCGCGCTCGCGTTCACCGCCCTGCTGTTCGGCCAGATCGCCCCGTTCGACGGCGTGCTCGGCTTCATCGTCGTGACGTTCCTGGCGTTCCTGGCGTTCCTCGGGCTGCTGACGTCCCTCACCGAGGACGGACCGGCGATTCGCGACCGGATCGCCGCGGCGGTCATGACCGGCGTCGGCATGTTGCTGTTGCTGCTGCTCGTGGTCGTCGTCGGCTTCACCTTCTGGCGGGCCTGGCCGGCGCTGGTGCACGTCAACTTCTGGATCGAGGACATGAGCGTCGTGCAGCCGACGAGCCCGCTGAACGTCGGCGGGGCGCTGCACGCGATCGTCGGCACGCTCGAGCAGATGGGCATCGCGCTGACGCTGTCGGTGCCGCTCGGCATCACCTGCGCGGTGTTCCTGGGCGAGATTCCGGGCCGCTTCAGCCGGTTCGTGCGCACGCTCGTCGAGGCGATGACGGCGCTGCCGTCGATCGTCGCCGGCCTGTTCGTCTACGCCGGCCTCATCTTGGCGCTCGACCAGCAGAAGTCGGGCCTGGCGGCCGGGATCGCGCTGTCGGTGATGACGCTGCCGATCATCATCCGCGCCTCCGACGTGGTGCTGCGGCTCGTGCCCGGGACGCTGAAGGAGGCGTCGTTCGCGCTGGGTGCCTCCCAGTGGCGCACCGTCTGGCACGTGGTCCTGCCGACGGCCCGGTCCGGCCTGACGACCGCCGTCATCCTCGGCACCGCGCGCGGCATCGGGGAGACCTCGCCGGTGCTCATCACCGCCGGGTTCACCCAGTTCATGGCGCTCAACCCGGCGGCCGGCCCGCAGGTGTCGCTGCCCCTGCTGGTGTTCAACAGCGTGCGCTTCCCGCAGGAAGAGATGATCATGCGCGGCTTCGGCGCCGGCGCGGTGCTCATGCTGCTCGTCCTGGTGCTCTTCGTGGCGGCCCGGGTCATCGGCGGCCGCGGGCCCGGCGAGCTGTCCCCCGGGCAGCTCAGGCGCCGGGCCGTCGCATCCGCCCTCGACGTCAAGCGGTTCCAGCGCCGCGAGCAGGCCGACCTCGACGGTGCACCGTCCCAGAGCCGCCCGCAGGCGGATCCCGACAAGGAGATGTCCGATGTTCCGTAGCGTCGCCAAGACCGCCGCCGGGGTCGTCCTCGGGCTTCTGGCCATCGCGGCGCAGCCGAACCCCGCGTACGCCGCACCCATCAAGGTGCAGATCGCCGGCGCCGGCTCCACCTGGAGCCAGCCGGCCCTGCGCGCGTGGATCGGCAACGTCACCCAGTTCGGCCTGAAGGTGTCCTACGCCGACACCGGCTCGACCGACGGTCGCAAGCAGTTCGCCAACGGCAAGGTCGACTTCGGCATCTCCGAGATCCCGTACGGCATGCCCGACAGCGCCACCCGCGACATCGACTCGCCGCCGACCGGCCGGGGCTACGCCTACATGCCGATCGTCGCCGGCGGCACCTCGTTCATGTACAACCTGACCATCGGCGGCAAGCGGGTCACCAACCTGCGCCTGGCCGGCGACACGATCGCGAAGATCTTCACGAACAAGATCACGTTCTGGGACGACCCGCAGATCAAGCGGGACAACCCGAAGCTGCCCCTGCCCAACCGGAAGATCATCCCGGTGGTGCGCTCGGACGGCTCCGGCACCAGCGCCCAGTTCACGCTCTGGCTCAGCAAGCAGCACCAGGACGTCTGGGGCGAGTTCTGCCGGTCGGTCGGGCGCACCCAGAGCCCGTGCGGGCTGACCTCCTACTTCCCCGTGATCAGCGGCAAGAACATCGGGCAGAGCGGGTCCAACGGCGTCTCCGGCTACGTCGCGCAGCCGCGGTACGAGGGCGCGATCACCTACGTCGAGTACTCCTACGCCAAGACCGCCAAGTTTCCAGTGGTGAAGGTGCTCAACAAGAAGGGGTACTTCGTCGAGCCGACGGACACGGCGGTGGCGGTGGCGATGACCCACGCGACGATCAACGCCGACCTGACCCAGAACCTCGACAACGTCTACACCAACGAAGACAAGCGCACCTACCCGCTGTCGTCCTACTCGTACATGGTGCTGCCGACCGACCTGCGGATGCAGATGAACGAGAACAAGGGCTTCACCCTCGCGGAGTTCGCGCACTACTTCCTGTGCAAGGGGCAGGCCCAGGTGGACGACCTCGGGTACTCGCCGCTGCCGAGGAACCTCGTGGACGCCGCCGCGGCGCAGGTCGCGCGGATCCCGGGCAGCGCCGCGTCGCCGTGGGACGTGACGAAGTGCCAGAACCCGACGTTCGGCCCCAACGGCGAGAACGCGCTGGCGACGACGGCGCCGTTCCCGCCGGAGTGCGACAACGTCCAGAGCGGCGACCAGTGCACCACGGGCACCGGCGGCGCCGGCCCCACGACCGTCGGCGGCGGGGGCGGTAGCGGCAGTGGCGGGACCGGTGGCACGGCGACCGCGGGCCCGTCGGCCTCGGCGTCGGCGTCGGCCGCCGTGGTCGTCGACCCGGACACCGGCGAGACCCTCGACGCGGCGCGAGCCGCCGGCGGCAACGACGTGGCCGGCGTGCCGGTGTCGCTGGACCAGGCCGGCTCCTGGGGGCTGCGCCGGGCGCTGATGATCGTCGCCGGCGCGCTGCTGATCGGGCTGATCTTCGGCCCGCCGATGCTGTCCCGGTCCCTCGGCAGCCGGCGCGACCGTGACGGCGGCCGGCGATGAGCGCCACGGTCGCCACGGGAACCACCGGGCAGCAGCCGGCACCGGACGACCTGCCGCCGCCACGCGGTGCGGCGCGGGCGGTGTGGAAGCGCAGGCTGGCCGGCGCCGGCGTCGTCGGCGTGCTGCTGCTCGGCACGCTCGTGCGGGGCGCCACCGCGACCGCCGGCGACACGTTCGTCCCGCCGCTCGGCGTCGACGTGCCGACGTCGTCGGCGAAGACGATCACGGTGCAGCCGGGCGAGGCCGGCGGCGACTTCGACGGCACCGAGATCACCGTGTCGCAGACCCGCGACCTCGGCAACCAGGGCATCACCATCTCCTGGAAGAACGCCCCGCCGACCCCCGACGCCACGATCGGCCAGAACGTGTTCGCGTTCATGCAGTGCTGGGGCGACCCCGACGCGCCGGACCCGTTCCACGAGGGGGCCGCGAAGGACCCGTTGTGGGGGCGGGAGACGTGCCAGTTCGGCGCGCTGCTGGACACGCCCGTGTGGGGCGGGGACAAGGCGCCCGGCGGCGGGACGATCCGCACCGTGGGCATCAACGGCCTGCCCGATCCGGCCGAGACGCTGCCCCCGGACGCGGTCATCGCGCCGTTCCGCTCGGTCAAGGGCACGCGGATCGGCCACGGCGGCAAGAGCGACCCCTACCCGGGGAACCTCGACCCGCAGACGACCGGCTCGGACGTCATCATGTCCGAGTACTTCGACAAGAACAAAACCAACGAGATCCCCTACGGCTACACAGCCGGCGACGGCACCGGCCGGGTCGTGTTCGAGGCGCAGACCGACATGGAGGCGCCGCACCTCGGCTGCGGACTGCCGGACTCCGGCGGCGTCATCCAGCCGTGCTGGCTGGTGATCGTGCCGCGTGGGCACCACGACCCGCTGACCGGCGACAAGCTCGACGGCACCGACGTCCCCGTCAACGGCTCGCCGCTGGCCGCCACCCACTGGAAGCACCGCATCGCGGTCCGGCTGGACTTCCGGTCGGTCCAGACGCCGTGCCCCATCGACCAGGCCGAGCGTGCGACGGTCGGTTCGGAGATGGCCGCACCGGCGATGCAGGCGTGGCAGCCGGCGCTGTGCGGCAGGACCGGCAACGTGTACGGCTACACGCCGACGTCGGAGGACGAGACGTCCAGCGCGGTCCTCGGCAGCGGCGACGACTCGCCCGGGCTCGGGTTCACCTCAAGCCCGGTGGTCGGCGTGCCGGGCGGCCCGCCGCCGGTGCACGCGCCGGTGGCCCTGTCGTCGGTCGTCGTCGCGTTCACCATCGACAACCAGGTGAACCCCGGGTCGACGAACCCGGAGGAGGAGCTGCTGCGGGCCAGGCAGGTCAACGGGATGCGGCTCACCCCGAAGCTGGTGGCGAAGCTGCTGACCTCCTCCTACCAGCGCGACATCCCCGACGGGTCGAAGGCCGAGCACCTCAAGGACAACTACCGGACGATCCTCGCCGACCCCGAGTTCATCACGATCAACCCCGACTTCCGGTTCTCCCGGGCCAACCGCGACATCCAGCCGGTGATGGTGCCGCTGGGCGGCTCCGCGGCGAACCGTGCGGTGTGGGGCTGGATCCTCGCCGACAAGGCCGCCCGCGACTTCCTGTCCGGCGTCCCGGACCCGGCGCATACGGACCCGGTCACCGGCGTCACCTACCACATGAAGGTCAACTCGTACTACCAGGACTTCGGCCTCGACGGCGTGGTGCCGGACCGGTTCCCGAAGTCGGACCCCACCTGCAGCCAGCCGCGGCCGGACCTCGTGCCGGAGCTGAAGGTGTGCATCTTCAACAAGCAGCCCTACACGTCGTCGATGACCGACGGGGCGCAGCAGACGCTGAAGGCCGACACCCACTCCGAGGTCGAGTTCGACGAGGCGAAGTACCAGAGCAGCGACCACCAGATCGTCACGCTCAAGCGGGCGGCGCCGCAGACGAAGGGCAACCGGTGGGTCATGGCGATCACCGACTCGGCGTCGGCGGCCCGCTTCGGCCTGTACTCGGCGAGCCTGCTCAACGGCAGCGACCCCACCGATCTGAACGCCTACGTCACGCCGACGAAGCAGAGCCTGCAGGCGGCGGTCGCGGCGATGGGGCCGACGGCCAACCCCGACGTCCTGGCGCTGGACCCGGCGCTGAAGAAGCCGGGCGCGTACCCGCTGACGATGCTCACCTACGCCGCCGTCGACCCGAGCCGCGGGCAGGCGCTGCGGGAGGCGTACGCGAAGCTCATCGAGTTCGCCGCGGGAGACGGGCAGAACGAGGGCGTCTCCGTCGGGAACCTGCCGCCCGGGTACGTGCCGCTGCCGGAGTCGCTGAAGGCCAAGGCCCGCAGCGCCGCCGAGATGGTCAGGCGCGGCTGGACGGCGCCGCCGGCGCCCACGGCGACCACGACCACCGCGGCGCCCGCGCCGGTCACGGGGGGCACCGTGCCCGCCCGCGGGTCCGTGCCGTCGGGCGCGCCGACCAGTGCCCGGCCGAGCCTGTCGGCCGCACCGGTGCCGGCGGCCCGGACCACGGATCCGGAGCCCGTGGAGTGGGCGCAGCGGTACCTGCTGTCGATGATCCTCGGCGCGGGGCTGCTCGCGGCCGCCGCGGGCCCCGTGCTGACCGGGCTGGCCCGCCGACGCGAACGCCGGTGAGCCTGTTCATCCGGCCTACATGTTGGCGACCGGCCCCGCACGAACCGCCTGCGAATGATGACCACGCTCGACCCTCGCAAACCCTGAAGCAGAAGGGGAAACGCATGAAGGTGCTGACCTTCGGACGGGCTGTCAGCCTCGGCCTCGCGGTCGCCGCTGTCACCCTCACGGTCACCGCGGCACCCGCCGCCGCCAACCCGCCGGCCGGCGAGTACCGCCAGCTGGCCGGCGTCGGCTCCGACACGACCCAGGACGTGCTGAACGGTCTCGGCGAGACCGTCACCAGCGGCGGCTCGAAGGTGATCGCGTCCTACGACGCCCGCCCGGCCGGCCTGATCAAGACCAAGACCACCGGCTGCGAGTTCAACCGTCCCGACGGCTCCGGTGCCGGCCGGACCGCCCTCAAGGCGTCCGAGAACGACGGCGGCAACGTCTACCAGGGCGTCAACGTCACCGGGTGCGTGGACTTCGCGCGCTCGTCCAGCTACGGCGGCGGCTCCTCGCCGCAGACCACGGGCAACTACACGTACATCCCGTTCGGGGTGGACGCGGTGTCGTTCGCGGTCAACACCGACAGCGACCTGCCGACCAGCCTGACCTTCGTGCAGCTGCAGCGCATCTACCGCTGCCTCACCACGGTCGTCAGCGGTGTGCCGGTCAAGCCGCTGCTGGTCCAGTCCGGCTCGGGCACCCGGTCCTTCTGGCTCAGCAAGATGGGCATCGCCGAGGCCGACATCGCCAACGGTGACTACCCGTGCATCGTGCAGACGGTGAACGGCGCGCCGATCCAGGAGCACGACGCCCGGGTCCTCGCCGGCCACAACGACTACATCATGCCGTTCTCGGTCGGCCAGTTCATCGCGCAGGGCAACGCCGCCACCATCGCGACCCAGACCGGCGTCGTGGTCGAGGACCGGCGCGGCACCTCCCGCATCGGCCGCGTCAACGGCCTCCAGCCGATCGTCAACGGCAAGCTCAACATCAACTTCCGTCCCCAGCTGATCCGTGACGTCTACAACGTGGTCCCGACCCGCCGCCTGGCGGAGCCGGTCATCGCGCAGACGTTCGTCGGCGCCACGTCCGCGGTCTGCGCCAACCAGTCGGTCATCGAGCTCTTCGGGTTCGGTTTCCGCACCACGGCCGGCGCCACCCTGTTCGAGGGTGTCTGCGGCTCGACCTCGCTGAAGGCCGCGTCCTGAGCACCGCGGCCCCCCTGTAAGGCCAACCGGCCGGGCGTCCACTGTGGACGCCCGGCCATCCCTGTCGAGACGAGGATCTCCCCATGCGCCTGCGCCGAACCGCCGCGGTGGCCGCCGCCGTCACCGTGACCGCCGTGACCCTGCCCGGGCCCCTGACGGCCCCGGCCCACGCCGCGCCGCTCGGCTCGATCACCGTGACGCCGGCGACCGGCAGCGTGGACACCGACCCGATGTTCGCCACGGCGACCGCGTCGGCGACCTGCCCGGCGAACTACGGCACCAACGCCGGCCTGCGCATCGCGCGGGCGGGCACGTCGCAGTTCGCGAACCTGACCCGGGTCGGTGACGACGCCGACTACGACGCCGTGCCGCCCACGCTGCGGCCGAACCGGTCGATGCGCGCCGCCTTCGGCACGACGCCGATCACCGACGGCGACTACACGCTCGTCATCGTCTGCACCGGCGAGAGCGCCGGCGACCACCCCGACGTCTTCAGCACCACGATCCGGGTCGCCGGCACCACCTGGACCGCGGGCGGTGGCGGCCCCGGCCCCACGACCGGCCCGACCACCGGGCCCACCGGCGGGCCCGGCGGCAGCGGCAACAAGCAGACCCTGAACATGCAGGTCGACCCCGCGGCGACGAGCGCCTCGCCGTCGCCGACCGGCACGCCCGGCGGCGGCCTGCCGCGCACCGGCTCGGCGGTCGCCCGCACCGCGGCCATCGGCCTCGGGCTGGTCGCCGCCGGTGTCCTGATCGTCCGCCTCGTCCGCCGGCGGCGGCTGGCATGAGCGAGCCGGAGCGCGGCGGAGGCGGCGGCGCGACCGACGGCACGCCGCAGCACACGACCTGGGTGGGCGGCGTCTCCGCGGTCACCGTGTTGATCCCGCCGGCGGAGCCGGCGATCGACGTGAGGTTCGAGGAGCCCGACCGGACCGACAGGATCGAGAAACCGGACAGGGTGGTCCCGCCACCGGACCAGCCGGCGTCGGGACTGCGGATCGCGGGCACCGGGCTGAGCATCCTCGCGGTGCTGCTCGTCGGCTTCACGCTGCACGTGACGCTGCTGTCGCAGCTCGGGTACGGCCGGGTGCAGCAGACCGCGTACGCCGACTTCCGCGGCGCGCTCGCCGAGGCGACCGCGCCCGTCGGCCAGATCGGCCCCGACGGCAGGCTGCTGCCCCTCGGCACGCCCGTCGCCGTGCTGCGCATCCCCGCGCTCGGCGTCCAGCAGGTCGTGTTCGAGGGCACCACCGCCGGCGTCATGCAGTCCGGCCCCGGCCACCGCCGCGACACGCCGCTGCCCGGCCAGGCCGGCACGAGCGTCATCATGGGCCGTAACGCCGCCTACGGCGCCCCGTTCGCGGGGCTGTTCCGGCTCAACTCCGGCGACCGGGTCGAGGTCGTCACCGGCCAGGGCGAGTTCACGTTCGTGGTGCTCGGCGTGCGGCACGCCGGCGACCTGACCCCGGCGCCGGTCGCGCCCGGGCGCAGCCGGGTCACGCTGATGACCGCCGCCGGGACGATGTTCTTCCCGTCCGACGTCGTGCGGGTCGACGCCGACCTCGACAACGGCACCGAGACGGTTCCGGCGCCGCCGCGGCAGCTCGGGTACGCGCACCTGTCGGCGTCGGAGAAGGTGCTCGCCGGCGACGACTCGGCCTGGATGCCGCTGGTCCTGTGGGGGCAGCTGCTGCTCGCCGCGGGCCTCGGCGTCACCTGGGCGCGGCGGCGCTGGGGCGGCGTGCAGGCGTGGGTCGTCGGCGTCCCCGTCCTCGCCGTGATCGGCACCGCCACGTCCGACGTCGCCGTCCGGCTGCTGCCGAACGTCCTATGACCACACCGATTGCGAGGGCCCTGCCGTGACGAGCACGACGCTCGACCCGTCCACCGTCGACTCTCCGACGACCGCCGAGCTGGACGCGCGGAACATCTCCGCGTGGTTCGGCGGCCACAAGGTCCTCGACCGCGTCTCGCTGCGGATGCCGGCGGGGCAGGTCACCGCGCTCATCGGCCCGTCCGGCTGCGGCAAGTCGACGTTCCTGCGCATCCTCAACCGGATGCACGAGCTGGTGCCCGGCGCCGAGCTCGCCGGGGAGGTGCTGCTGGACGGCGAGGACCTCTACGACCCGTCGCGGCGCATCACCGACGCCCGGCGGCACGTCGGCATGGTGTTCCAGAAGCCCAACCCGTTCCCGGCGATGTCCATCTACGACAACGTCCTGGCCGGGCTGAAGCTCACCGCCGTGCGGGCGTCCCGCCGCACCAAGGACGACCTGGTCGAGGAGTGCCTGCGCAAGGCCGGGCTGTGGCACGAGGTCCAGACGCGGCTGCGCTCGCCCGGTGGCGCCCTGTCCGGCGGCCAGCAACAGCGGCTGTGCATCGCCCGGTCCCTCGCGGTGCGGCCGCGGGTGCTGCTGATGGACGAGCCGTGCTCGGCGCTGGACCCGACCTCGACCCGGCGGATCGAGGAGACGATCGGCGAGCTGTCCACCGAGGTCACCATCGTCATCGTCACCCACAACATGCAGCAGGCGCAGCGGGTGTCGCAGCACTGCGCGTTCTTCCTCGCCGAGCAGGGCACCCCCGGCGTCATCGTCGAGCACGGCCTGACCTCGGCGATGTTCGACACCCCGCAGGACCGCCGCACCGCCGACTACGTGCACGGCCGCTTCGGATAAAAGCGCCGTTTCGGAACGGGCGACACCTCGAATTCGCTTTGCGCATGTCCGGCGTATGAGTTGGCCTGCCCGCCGGGAAACGCCGCGCCGAAAACCTGATCGAGCAACGCAAGAGCGCCTCGTTCGAGTAGAGGAAGTGATTCATGAAGGGTCCGAAGTCCCTGCTGGTCCGGGCGGTCGTCGTGGCCGCCGCGGCCTCCGTGGCGGTCGTCGGCCTCGCCGCGGCCCCGGCCAACGCCGCTGACCTGGGCACGCTCACGCTCACGCCCACCCAGGGCCTGACCACCACCAACCCGGCGCTGTCGGCGCTGACGTCGGCGGCCTGCCCCGCGAACTACGGCACCAACGCGGGTCTGAAGATCGGCAAGGTCGGCAGCGGCGACTACCGCAACCTCGCCCGCGTCGGCGACGCCGGCAACTACGACCAGGCCGCGTTCACGCTCGACGCGAACCGGTCCATGGTTTCGGCGTACGGCGGCACCGCGCTCAGCAACGGCGACTACGAGATCGCCGTGCTGTGCACCGGCGAGTCGACCGGTGACCACCCGGACCTGTTCCGCACGGTCATCACGGTCACGGGTGAGAACTGGAAGGTGAAGGGCGGCGCCGAGCCGGCCGTGCCGACCACCACCACCCTCGCGGCCGCCCCGGCGAGCCCGCAGGTCGCCGGCACCCCGGTGACCCTGACCGCGACCGTGGCCCCGGCCGCGGCGACCGGCTCGGTCACGTTCAACCGCGGCGCGACCGCGATCGGCACCGCGCCGGTCGTCAACGGCACCGCGACCCTCTCGGTCAACAACCTGCCGGTGGGCGCGTTCTCGCTCTCGGCGACGTACACGCCCGACTCGGCGGCGTACCTTGCCTCCACGTCGGCGAACCTGGCCTACACGATCACCGCGCCGGCCGGCTCCATCACCAAGGAGCAGACCATCACCGGTGACATCGCGCCGGGCCAGTTCTCGCTCAACGTTGCCGGCACCACCGTCGCGCTGACCGGCGGCTCCGTCGGCGGCCAGGCGACCGGCAACCTGAACAAGGCCACCGTCGTGGACCTGCGCGGCACCAACGCCGGGTGGAACCTCGTCGGCCAGGTCAGCGACTTCACCGGTGCCACCAGCACCATCCCGGGCACGAACCTCGGCTGGACCCCGTCGTCGGTCAAGGTCAGCGGCTCCGGCGCGGTGGTCACCGGCGCGAACGCGACGGGGCTCGGCAGCCCGTCGACCCTGTGCAAGTCGAACGTCGGCAGCAGCGCCGGCACGTTCGAGTGCGGCGCCGGCCTGACCCTGGTCATCCCGGACAACGTCGCGCCCGGTGCGTACAGCGCCACCCTGACGCTGACGCTCGCCTGATCGGTTCATCCAAGCAGGGTGCGGTCCTCACGGGCCGCACCCTTGCGTCGTAGGAGGTCTCCCGTGCGTCGAATGCTTCTCGTCTTGGCGGTTGCCGCGTCGGTACTGGTAGCGCCCGCTCCCGCGGGGGCGCGCGAGGGCGACGGCCTGCGCTGGGCGGTGACCCCGTCGGGTCCGGAGGGCCCGAACGGCCGCGCCGCCTACGACTTCGAGGCGAAGCCCGGTGACGTCATCACCGACATGGTCGGCGTCAGCAATCTCAGCGACGCCCCGATCACCTTCACCGTCTACTCCACGGACGCGTTCACCGCGCCCGACGGTGCCTTCGCGCTGCTGACCGGGACGACCCAGCCGAACGACATCGGCTCGTGGACGGACCTGACCCCGAAGTCCTACACGGTGCAGCCGAAGAAGCGCGCCGACATCGCCTTCACGCTCCGCGTGCCCACCAACGCCACACCCGGCGACCACGCCGGCGGGATCGTCGCCTCGGTCATCGAGCGCCAGACGAACCCGCAGGGCCAGCAGGTCAACGTCGACCGCCGCATCGCCGCCCGGATGTACCTGCGGGTCGCCGGCCCGGTCCAGCCGCTCGTGCAGGTGTCCTCGCTCAACGTCGTCTACGGCTCGCCCGCGCTGCCATTCGGCACCGGCGACCTGGTCGTCACGTACCGGCTGAAGAACGCCGGCAACGTCCGCGTGCACGGCACCGCCAAAGTCCGCGCCAGCGGCCTGCTCGGCGTCTCCCTCGGCGAGAGCGAGGAGATCACGGTGCCGGAGATGCTGCCGGGCGCGGAGCTGAGCGTCCAGAAGCGCATCCCGGGCGTCATGTCGCTGGGGCGCCTGACGGCCGCGGTGACGGTCAACGCGGAGGCGAAGGAGGGCCGGCTGCCGATCGCCAGCCGCAGCGCCGCCGTGTGGGCGTCGCCGTGGGGGCTCGTCGGCCTGCTGGTCCTGGTGCTGGGCGCGGTCGCGCTGGTCGTCCGCTGGCGGCTGCGCCGCCGCCTGCTGCGGGCCTGACCGTCACCGCCGGTGCAGGGCCGATTCGGGGATCGGCCCGCGCAGCTGCCGCACGACGGCGGTGCCCCAGCCGAGGTGCCACTCGTCGGCCTCGGCGTGGAAGGCGCCGCGCAGCTCGTACCAGTGCAGCCCCGGGTGCCGGTGGTGCACGCTGTGCAGGTTGAACGCCAGCACGAACAGCTCCAGGGGGCGGGGCATCCGCAGGTTCATCGCTTCGAGGGGGCGCTCCAGCTCCGTGCGGTAGTGGTAGGCGTTGTCGGCGAGCGACACCAGCAGCGCCCGCCCGCCGACGGCGACCGCGAGCATCCACGCGTGCCGCCCGTAGCCCACGGCCGAGCCGGCGTAGGTGACGACCACCGCCAGCGCCTCGACGCGGAAGCGGCGCAGCGTGTCCCGCTTCGAGACCCGCTCGAAGAGCAGCCCGGTGACGGAGTCGAGGGAGTCGGTGCGGCGCACCAGCCACCGCCACCCGGCGGCGGGCACGGCGGCGAGGACCACCGACGCGGCCTCCAGCACGTAGAGGCCGCCGAGCAGGCGCGGATAGTAGCCGCGGGCGGCGGCGAGCCAGGTGGTGACCTCCGGGTCGTAGACCTCGGTCCGTTCGCGGCGGGTGCGGCTGTACCGGTGGTGCAGCAGATGCCCGGCCTTCAGCAGCGAGAACGGGGCGCCGTAGCCGGTCGCGAGGACCCGGGCGAGGCGGTCGTTCCAGGTCCGGTCGCGCAGGAGGGTGCCGTGGATCCCCTCGTGGATGAGCGACCACAGCGGCACGGTGGTGAGCGCGAGGGGCACGAGCAGCCAGCCCCAGCGCGGGTCGGCGGGCAGCAGCCACACCGGCAGGATCAGCAGTTGCAGCACGAGCGTGCCGGCGGCGGCGGTGGTCAGTACCCCCGAGATCAATGTCTGACGGGCAGCCATGCCCGAAACGTAGCGCCGGTAGGAGAACTCAGCCTGAACTGTCGCGGACGGTCAGTGTGGTGGGGAACGTGCCGTGCCACCCGGGCCCGGTCTCCCCGCCGAGCAGCGCCCGGGTGGCGGCGGCCGCCATCTCCTCGACCGGCTGGCGGACCGAGGTCAGCGGCGGCGTCGTACACGTGGCGATGAGACTGTCGTCGAAGCCGATGACCGCCACGTCCTCGGGGACCCGCAGGCCCGCGGCGGCGAGCGCCTGCAGCGCCCCGGAGGCCATCAGGTCGCACGCGACGAACAGCGCGTCGACGTCCGGGTGCTCGGCCAGGAGCCGCCGGGTGATCTCCGCGCCCGACGTCCGGTTGAACTCGCCGGCCTCGCCGGTGATCGGCTCGAGCCCCGCGTCGCGGACCGCGGCGAGGTAGCCCGCGCGGCGGTCGACGGCGTCGGCGATGTGCTCCGGCCCGGGCACGGCCGCGATACGCTTCCGGCCGTTGCGGTGCAGCAGCTGGACCGCCGCGTAGGCGCCCGTCGTGTTGTCCGGCACGATCGACGGCACGGGCGCCGCGGTGCGCCCCATCGACACCACGCGCGGGCAGACCGCGTGGAAGGCGGCGGCGAGCGGGGCGGGCACGTTGACGAGGATCGCGCCGGCGCTCACGGTGTGCGCGACCCGGTCGAGCAGCCGGGGCGCGTCGGCCTGCCCGACGACGTGCACGCGCATCTGCGCCTCGGACCGCCGCAGCCCGTCGACGATCCCGGCGACGACCCGCCCGTAGTAGGGGTTGGTGCCGAAGCACGTCGGCTCGTCGTCGATGACGATGAGCTCGACGACGTCACCGTGCCCGCGGGCGAGCGCCCGGGCGACCGGGTCGGGCCGGTAGCCGAGCCGCTCGACGGCCCGGTCCACCAGCTCGCGGACGTCCGCCGCGACGCGCGGGTTGCCGTTGATGACCCGCGAGACGGTGGCCCGGGACACCCCGGCGGCCTGCGCGACGTCGTCCAGGGTGGGGCGTTTGTGCTGCACCGGACCAACCCTAGCGCTCTGCCACCGCCCGGGTGTGCCGCCGGACACCTCGGCGGCCCGGCGCGGGCAGGTCCGGGGACGGCGCTGGCACGATTGATCCATGATCAGGCCGTTGCTGGAGGTCATCGCCCTCGACGCCGTGGACGCACGGCTGGCGCTGGAGGGCGGGGCGGACCGGGTGGAGCTGGTCAGCGACATGGCGGCCGACGGCCTCAGCCCGGCGCCGGCGACCGTGGCGGCGGTCCGGGACGCCGCCGGCCTGCCGGTCCGGGTGATGGTGCGCACCGCCGCGGGCTTCGCCGCCGGCGACGTCCGGGCCCTGCGGCGCGCCGCGAAGGACCTCCTAGCGGCCGGCGCCGCCGAGTTCGTCCTGGGCTTCCTCACCCCGGACGGTGCGGTGGACCTGCCCGCGGTCCTGGAGGTCCTGGAGGTCCTGGACGGCGCGCCGTGGACCTTCCACCGGGCGATCGACCACGTGGCCGACCGGCGCGCCGCCTGGGCCGCGATCACCGGCCTGCCCGGCCTGGACGCCGTGCTGACCTCAGGCGCCCCGACCGGCCTGCCCGACGGCCTCGCCACGATCCTCGCGGAGGCCCCCGTCCGGCCGCAGGTCCTCGCCGGCGGCGGCCTGCGGCACGAGCACGTCGCCCCGCTGCGGGCGGCCGGGGTGACCGCGTTCCACTCCGGCGGCGCGGTCCGCTCGTCCGGCGCCTGGACGTCCCCGGTCGACCCCGCCCTCGTGCGCGACCTGCGCCGCACCCTGGACGCGCCCCGCTCGCCCTGATCCCGGACGGTCGCGGCACCTCTGGCCACCGGAACCGTCCGGGATCATGGGGGAGCGGTGCCGTCACCGGGTCACAGCGGGCCGGGAGTCGGTGAAGCCGCGTTCGAGGTAGACGGCCAGCCAGATGGTGCCGGTGCCGTCGGCGTAACCTGCCGCCAGGAGATCGCCGGTCGAAGGATCCACGATGATCCGGTTGACACCGTGCTCGAACGGGCCCCGTTCCAGGGAACTGTCGAGCGGGCCTGTGACGGCGACGCCACGGCGGCCGGTCGGGTCGGTGGCCTCGCCCGCGCAGACGACGCCGTCGGCGGCGGCGATGAACCTCAGCAACGCGGACCGGGTCGCGACGTCCAGGATCTGATTCCCGTACATCCCGGAGGCCCTGGCGAGCACCCGCGCCGGTGGGAAGGTGCTTCCCGTGTTGTCGAGTGTGTCGATCAATGAATCCGGGGGCGGGGGCGAGCTCGTCCCCATGAACTCCGGGGGTACGCCCTGGCGCACGTCGACGACGGTCGTGCCGACCGTCCGCACCCGCTCCGGGTGGCTCTGAAAGTAGGCCCGCGACGCGTCGTCGGCGAACGTCACCGACTCGGTGACGGTGCGTAGACGCACATTCCGGCGGTCGGCGGTGGTCCAGGTGGAATATTCCCCCACGTACTGCACCCAGGCGATCCCGTCAGGCATCGGCAACCTGTCGCTGAAGCGCACCGCGTTTCGCACGTACTCGTACTGGCCGGTGGTCGCCTCATACGGTGCCGCGTGCAGTCCCGCGGCCAGTTCGGCGAGGCAGTCCGACGGCCACACCCTGGGCGCGACCGGACGGTTGGCCGGGGCCCGGTCGAGCACGAGGGCCGCGGCCGCCCCGGTCACCGCCACGACCGCGACGGCGGCCGCGACCCCGGCCAGGGCCCGCCGCCGGCGGCGGTCGGGAAGGTGCAGCTCGTAGCTGGTGACGTCGTTGGCGGCCAGCCGCAGCAGCGTCTCCACGTCGCCGGGGCCGACCGGCGCGTCTCGGGCGGGGTCGGCGGCGGCCAGCAGGTCGAGGGTGCGCTCGGTCATCGGGTTCCTCCCGTTCGGGTAGGTGCGGGGGGAGGGGCAGAGGAAGGTGCGGGTGCGGGGGCCGGGGTGTCGGCGACCAGGACGGCGAGGCGGCGCCGGGCACGGTGCAGCCGGACCCGTGCCGCGGTCACGCCGCAGCTCAGGACGAGCGCCGCCTCCGCGACGGACAGCTGCTCCCACGCGACGAGCCGGAGGATCTCCTGGTCGTCGTCGGACAGCCGGGTCAGCGCGGCCCGGACCGCGAGGAGCTCGGTGAGGCCGTCGTGCCGGTCGGCGGCCGGGTGGTCGCCGAGGGCACCTGGCGCCGGGGCCGTCCGGCGCGCCCGGCGGTGGTTGGCCAGCAGCCGGCGGCCCACCCCGTACAGCCAGGGCAGCGCGGGCTCGGGCACCTCCCCGCGCCGCCGCCAGGCGACGAGGAACACCTCCTGCGCGAGCTCCTCCGCCGCGGCGGTCCCGTCGAGCCGGCGCAGACCGTAGCGCACGACGTCGGCGTAGTGGCGGGCGTACACGTCCCGGAACCAGCCGGCGTCGCGGTCGTTTGCGTCGTCCATACCCCGTTCTATGTCCCGTCCCCGGGCGGCGTTACAGCAGGCTCCGCAGATATTCGAGATTGTCGGCGGTGCGCTGCTCCAGCGGCACGGCGGTGGAGAAGTCCTCGACGGTGACCCAGCCGTCGTAGCCGTGCGCGGTGAGCGCCGCCAGGTAGCGGCCGACGTGCGCCTGCCCGGTCCGCAGCGGTGCCCAGTCGTGCGCCCAGGTGACCGTGCCGTCGGGGGCCTCGGACACCGGCCGCCACGCGACGTTCTTCACGTGGACGTGCTGCAGGTAGGGCCCGAGCAGCTCGAACGCGGCGCGGTGGTCCTCGTGCCCCTCGATGACGAGGTTGCCGAGGTCGTGGATGACGCCGACGTGCCGCGGGTCGAGCCCGTCGACGAGGCGCATCGCGGCGGACGCCGACGACACGATCGTCTCGTGGTGCAGCTCGACGAGGATCGTGACGCCGTGCCGCTCGGCGAGCCCGGTCGCCCACTCGAGGTCCTTGCGGGTGGCGTCGAACAGGTCCGGGTAGCGGCCGGTCGACAGCAGCGGCATGGTGACCCGGACCCGGCCCGCGCCGAGGACCGCGGTGGCGGCGAGGAGCCGGGCGACGTCGTCGTGCTCGAAGCTGCGCGCGTAGCCGCCGACGCCGGAGAACTCGAGGCCGGCGCCGCGGGTGAGGGCGGCGATCTCCGGCAGCGCCGCCTCCAGGCCGGTCAGCGGCCAGGTGGCCCGGTTGCCCTTCCAGAAGCCGGGCTGGTCGGCGTCATCCTGGTCGACGACGCGCCACTCGACGCCGTCCCAGCCCTGCGCGGCGAGGTGCCGCACGACCTCGTCGGGCGCCCAGTCGGGCGTCGATGCGGTGAAGACCGAGAACCTCACGCCTGAACCTCCTGCGTCTCCTGCGTCTGCTGCGTCTGCTGCGTCTGCTGTGTCGAAACCACCGGCTGCACGTCGTCGTGGACGCCGTCGAGGACCTGGTCGAACAGCACCGGCCGGCCGAGCGTGGCCGCCACGTACACGGCCCGCACCGTGGCGAGCGCCAGGAGGCCGTCCGCGACCCGTACCCCGGGAAGCCGCCGCTCGTCGATGGCGTCGACGAGGTCCTGGTACTGGCGCAGGTGCCCGAGCACGAAGCCGTCCGCCGGTTTCGGCGCGCCGTACAGGTCCTCGGCGGCGACGAGGTCGGCGGCCGTCTCCCCGGTGTCGGCGCTGTGGAAGTACTCCAGCTGGTCGTCGTGCAGCACGGCCGAGCCGCGGGTGCCGTGCAGCTGCAGCCGCACCGGCAGGCCGGGGTGGGCGCTGGTGCTGGCGTGCAGCACGGCGAGCGCGCCGCCGGCGAAGCGGAGCGTGGCGACGGCGAGGTCCTCGACCTCGATCCGCTCGTGCGCGATCCGCGTGGTGCGGGCGGTGACCTCGACCGGCGGGCCGAGCAGCGCCAGCATCTGGTCGACGAGGTGGATGCCCTGGTTGGCGACGGCGCCGCCGCCGTCGAACTCCCACGTGCCGCGCCAGTCGGCGGAGTCGTAGTAGGCCTGGTCCCGCCACCACGGCATGGACACGACCGCGGACGTGAGCCGGCCGAGCCGGCCCTCGCGCGCGGCCCGCCGCACGGCGACCATCGCCGGGTCGAACCGGTGCTGGCTGACGACGGCGCAGACGAGCCCGCGCTGCTCGGCCTCCGCGGCGACCTTCGCGAACGCGCGGGCCTTCGGCAGCGACACGTCCAGGGGCTTCTCGACGAGCAGGTGCGCGCCGGCCCGCAGGGTCTCCTCGGCGGCCTCGACGTGCAGGCCGCTGGGCGTGCAGATCGCGACGAGGTCCACCCGCTCCGCGGCGAGCGCGGCACCCAGGGTGCGGTGGCAGGACGGCGGCGGGTCGATCCGGGCGGCCAGGGCCGCGTTCGCGGCGTCGACCGCGTCGACCAGGGCCACGATCCGGAGCCGGGGATGGCGCAGGATCGCGTCGGCGTGGTTGCCGCCGATGATGCCGCTGCCGACGATCGCCACGTTGATCAGGTCTGTCATTTCACTCCCCCGGCGGTCAGGCCGCCGACCAGGAACCGTTGGAACACCAGGTACAACACCACCACCGGCAGCGCGCAGATCAGCGCGGAGGCCATCAGCTGCCCGTAGACCGGGATGGCGCCACCCTCCTGGGTGGCGCCGAACACCTGCAGGGCCACCGCGACGGTGCGGCTGTCGGGGTTGGTCATCACGGAGGCGAACAGCACGTCGTTCCACCCGAGGAGGAACGCGAAGATGCTCGCCACGACGAGGCCGGGCCAGCTGAGCGGGATGATGATCGAGCGCAGGATCCGCCACGAGGAGGCGCCGTCGAGGCGGGCGGCCTCGTCGAGCTCCGCGGGCAGCCCCCGCAGGTACGTCACCATGACCCACGTCGAGAACGGCAGCGCGAACGTCAGGTACGTGACGAACAGCGCCCACCGGGTGCCGATGACCTGCACGCCGAGGACCGCGGACAGGTTCGCGAACAGCACGAACACCGGCAGCAGCATCAGCGTGCCGGGGATCGACTGCAGCGCCAGGAGCCCGCGCAGGATCAGGCCGCGGCCGAGGAACTGGAACCGCACGAGGACGTACGCGGTGGCGACGGCGACGAGCGCGGACACCACGGCGACGCTGCCGGCGACGACCACGCTGTTGCCGAGCCCGGCGCCGAGGTCGACGGTCGACCAGATCTTGCTGTAGTTGTCCAGGTGCAGGCTCTTCGGCCAGAACGCGCCGCGGGCGACGGCGAGGTCGTCGTTGACGGACGCGAACAGCATGTACAGCACCGGCGTCAGCACGAACACCAGCAGGACCGCGATGACCACCGCCTGCACGCTTCTCGGCAGGAGCCGCTGTACGTCAGTCCTCATGCTGGTTCAGCCTCACCGCGCGCAGGTACACCGACAGAGGGATCGCCACCAGGACCAGCGACAGCACGGCCATGGCGGCGCTGAGCCCGAACCGGAAGTTCTGGAAGCTCTCGACGTAGGTCAGCACGGGCAGCACCTCGACGTCGTGCGGGGCGGGCACCCCGAACAGCACGTACGGCAGCGTGAAGCTGTTGAGGTTGTGCAGGAACGCGATGATGAGCGCCAGGGCGAGGACCCCGCGCAGGTGCGGGAAGACCACGTGGCGCAGCTTCGCCCACCAGCCGGCGCCGTCCAGCGCGGCCGCCTCGTGCACCTCCTCGGCGATGCTCTGCAGGCCCGACGCCGCGAGGAGGTACAGCAGCGGCCACGACGTCCAGAGCTGCACGACGACGAGCGTCCAGTAGCTGTCGGGGCCGTTGAGCCACAGGCGCCCGTCGCCGAGCAGCGAGTTCGCCGGGCCGGACGGCATGAGGATCGTGCGCCACACCGTGCCGACGACGAACGCGGGCAGCACGTACGGGATGAGGAACGCCGACCGGACGAGGGCGCGCCCCTTGAACCGTTGCTGGGTGGCGAGGGCCGCGGCGAGGCCGATCGGCAGGGTCGCGACGGTGACCAGCGCCGAGTAGCCGACGGAGACCCAGATGGCGTGCGGCAGGGGCGTGTCGGTGACCGCCTCGACGTAGTTGTCGAGGGCGATGAACGGCGCGCCGGTCCACTCGCGCAGCGTGTACTGGTCGAGGTCGAGCAGGGACACGGTGAGGGCGACGCCGAGCGGCACCAGGATCACCAGGACGAGCAGGACCCCGCCCGGCGTCAGCATCCACAGTGGACGGTGTCGGGGGCGGCGGCGGGCCGGCGGCCCGGGCGTGGTGCCCCGGGCCGCCGGCGGTGCGGCAGTTTCGATCGCCATGAATCTATTTACTCTTGTCCAGCGCGTCCTGCGCGGCCTTCTGGCCGTCGGCGATCAGTTGCTTGAGCTTCGCCTCGTCCAGCTTGCCGTCCTTCAGCGCCGGGATCGACTGCACGACGACGTTGACGAGGGCCAGCTGCACCTGGCTCCACGCGCCGTTGAACGGGGTGCCGCTCGCCTTCGACGCCGAGTCGATGATCGGCGCGAGGGCCGGGTCGGACTGCAGCTTCTTCGCCGCGGTCGCGTTCGTGGGCAGCTCGCCGAACGTCTTGTAGTACGACTCCTGCTGCTCCGGGCTGGTCAGCAGCTTCACCAGCGCGAGGGCGAGGTCCTTGTTCTTCGTGTACTTCGCCACGACGAGGTTGTCACCGGACAGGATGCTGGTCGCGCCGACGCCTGGTGTACTGGTCTGCCCCGGCGGGACGGTCGGCATGATCGCGTAGGCGTATTTGCCGGCGACCGACGACTTGTCGAGCGTGACCTTCGACGTGGCGGACACCATCGGCAGGAACGCGGCCTTGCCGGCGCCGAAGTCGGCGATCGCCTGGGCGTTCTTCCACCCGACGGCGGCCGGGTTGACGACCTTGTCGGTGGCGAGCCAGCCGAGGTAGGTCTGGTAGGCCTTCAGCGTCACCGGGTCGTTCAGCGACGCCTTCTTGTCCTTGACGAGGGGGTTGCCCGCCTGGACGCTCATCGCCCAGATGAACTTCCACGGGTCGAAGCCGTCGGCGTAGGCGACCGCGAGCCCGTAGGTGTCACCCTTCGTCAGCTGTTTCGCCTGTACGAGCAGCTCGTCCCAGCTCGTCGCCGGCTTGTCGATGCCGGCGGCCTTGAGCAGCTCCGTGTTGTAGGCCATGACGAACGGCCGGCTGGTGAACGGGATGCCGACCTGGTGCTCGGCGTCGGGCCCGGAGATGCCGAGGGTCGAGGGCAGGAACGCGTCCTTGCCGCCGAGCTTCTTCCAGTCGTCGTCCTTGAGCTCCAGGAACGCCCCGGTCGCGTAGGCCGTCGGGGTGAACGTGGTGCCGAGGGAGTAGATGTCGGGGCCCTGACCGGACAGCACCGACGTCTGGATCTTCGTCAGCTCGTCGTTGGGCGAGGCGAACGTCTCGAACTTCACCTCGGCGCCGGTCTGCGCCTTGAACTTGTCGTTGATCTCCGTGAACCAGGCGCGCTGCTGGTCGGGGTAGATCGTGTTGGCCTGGACGAGCACGTTGAGTGTCTTGCCGGCGCCGTTGAGGCCCGTGTCGCCCGGTTTGTCGTCGCCGCCGCTGCCGCAGGCGGCTAAGAACAGAAGGCTCGCGGCGATGATGGAAACGCGTTTCATAGGGGTGTCCACTCCTCGTTCACTGGGGGTGTGACGGAGCGCATCGTTGCTGCTGGCGGGCATCTTTCAGTGCTGCTTGGGGCCGGACGCTATCAGCGCCGTCTTTGTGGTGGCAACCGCTTGCCATCGTTTGCCATCATCTGCTTTTCTCATCCCCATGCCCCGTGCGCATCAGTTCGGCTCCGGTGACCGGCCCGTCACCATCAACGACATCGCCGCGGCCACGGGGGTCGCCGCGTCGACGGTGTCGCGCGCCCTGAACAACCCCGGCCGGGTCAACCCGGCGACCCGGGAGCGGATCGAGGCCGCGGCCCGCGAGCTGCGCTACGTGCCGAACTCGCAGGCCCGTGCGCTGAGCTCGGGCCGTACCGGAGCGATCGCCGTCCTCGTCTCCGACGTGACGAACCCGTTTTACTTCGGCGTGCTGCGCGGCACCCAGATGCAGCTCAAGGCCGCCGGCTACGCGCAGCTGCTGATCGACACCGAGGACTCCGGCGACCTGGAGGTGGAGCTGCTGCACAAGATGCGCCGCTCCCTGGACGGTGCGATCCTCGCCGCGTCCAGGCTGCCGGACCGGGCGCTGGCGGCGCTCGCCCAGGACATCCCCCTCGTCACCATCAACCGCAACGTCCGCGGCGTGCCGAGCGCGATCATCGACACCCCGGCCGGCATGGGTCAGGCGGCCGAGCACCTGATCTCCCTCGGCCACCGCGACATCGCCTACGTCTCGGGCCCCGAACGCTCCTGGCCGAACGAGGCCCGCTGGCACGCCGTCCGCGCGGTCGCGGCCCGGCACCGGCTGACCTTCACCCGCGTCGGCCCCTTCCCCTCCGGCCGCCGCTCCGGCTCCGCCGCCGCCGACGCGGTCCTCAACACCGGCGCGACCGCCTGCATCGTCTTCAACGACCTGCTCGCCATCGGCATCCTGCAGCGGCTGCGGGAGCGGGAGGTCCGGGTGCCGGAGGACCTGAGCGTGGTCGGCTGCGACGACATCTTCGGCGCCGACTTCTGCCACCCGCCGCTGACCACCCTCACCGCACCGATCGAGCAGGCGGGCCGGGTCGCGGTGTCCATGCTCCTGTCCCGCCTCGACCCGTCCGCCCCGGCCATGCGCCAGTCGGTCATGCTGCCCGTCCACCTCACGGTCCGCGGCTCCACCGGCGCTGTTTCCCGCCAGTAGCCTTCGGCTATAGCTCGCCTCCCCACCGCTGCCGCGGCGGGGCCCGCCGGGGGATTCTCACCCCGGACCCCCAATGCTCGCTGCGCTCGCACAGCCAGCGCTCCGCGCGGCCGGATCGCGCATCCGCGCCCATCC
>NZ_JBFAJA010000136.1:0-26071 GCF_040654975.1 Dactylosporangium sp. NPDC050588
CCGGGTCAACACCAACTCCCCCACCAGATTCATCAACTTGTCCAGCAGATCCACATCCACCCGGATCGACTGATCCGCAACACTCCGCTTCGACAGCCCCTCCTCGGCCGGCGCCTCCCCACCCGGGACCGGGCCGGCCTTCCTCACCGGCGGCTTCACCCCGGACGGCGGCGCCGCGGCGGCAGCGGGCGCCGACGCGGCGGCGGGCACAGCGGCGGGCACGGCAGCGGCGGCAGCGGGAGCAGCCGGCGCGGGGGCGGGAGCAGGGGCGGCGGGGGTCGGGGCAGGGGCGGCCTCGACGACGACCACCGGCTCGACCACCACGACCTCGACGGCCGACGTCGGGTCGACGACGGTGCCCGACACGGCCGGCGGCGCGGCGGGCACGGCGTCAGGCGCGGGGGCGGCGGCAGCGGGAGCGGGAGCGGGAGCGGCGGCAGCGGGAGCGGGCGCCGACCCGTCGGTGATGCAGGCGTTCACCGCGGCGATCACGCCCGAGTCGTCGCCCTCGAGCTCCTGCCCGTGCTCCTCGATCTCCGACAGCAGCCCGCGGACCGTGTCGACCATCCGCAGCAGCGCGTCGGTCGTCGACGGCGTCATGCCCTGCGCGCCGTCGCGCAGCCGGGACAGCAGCGACTCGCCGACGTGGGTCACCTTCTCCAAGCGGTTGAACGCCAGGAAACCCGAGGTGCCCTTGATCGTGTGGATGGTGCGGAAGATCGACGACAGCAGCTCCCGCGATCCCGGTGCCGCTTCGAGCGCCACCAGGTCCCGGTCCAGCTGGTCCAGGTTCTCGTGTGACTCGACGAGAAACTCCTGAACGATGTCACCCAAGTCGCTCACGGCCAGGCTCCCTTCAGCCCTCACCGGGACAAACCACGCGTCGGGCCACGGCCCGGCGAAGTACCCGGAACCGGCCGAACTCACAGGGACAATCGGCACGTTCGGGTGCCGGTCAAGGAGATTCGTAGCGTTACGGTAAGCGGACCGTCACGTAGGGTATTGCAGCTCTGCCGGGCGTGGACCGTCCACCGGATCGCGGCGCACCAGGGTGGCCTGCCGGATCAGCCGGCGCGACGTGCTGAGCTTCGGCTCGCAGGTGACGAGGGTGAGCAGCGGCCCGGCGCCGGGCGCGGGCGGCGCGAGCACCTCACTCTGCTCCGGCCGCACCACGCGCGCCTCGACGACCCGGTAGACGAGCCAGGTGTCGCGGGTCTCGACCACGACCGGCGCGCTGACCTCCAACTCGCCGAGGTCCCAGAAGACGCCCGGGTAGCGGTGCCCGGCGATGCCCGCGTTGCCGGTCTCGCCGAACGCCGCGGTGCCGGGGATGTGGCCGGGGCCGAGCATGAGGTGCGCGTCGTCGGACCCTTCGACCACGAAGAGCTTCAACCGCAGCGTCGGTACGTGCAGCACCGCCACCGGACCGGCATCGCCGCGCGGCTCGCCCGCGAGCGCCATCGGAGCCGGCGGGCGCCGCCCGGCGGCTCCCGCGGCGGCGGCCACGGCCGCGTCGGACCGCCGGGCCGGTGAGGCCCACTCGGCGGCGAGCCGCTCCTGCGCGGCATGGACGGCGCGGACCCGACCCCACCAGCTCCAGGCCGTCACGCCCCCGGCGACCACGCCGGAGGCGAGCAGCAGGACGGCCGCGAACAGGAGCAGGCGGGTCGTCCGGTCGCCACGCCTGCCGGTATCCACAAAAAGGACTATAGGCCGCGCAATTAGGGCAGAAAGCGCTTCGCTCGCCATTCGCACCCAAGGGTGCAACCTGCCCGCACCCCGGTATCCTGCTGAATGGAAGTGTGAGGATCTGGCTGTGGTTCTTGGCGTGCGCCGCCGTGGCGTCCGCCGTGGCCGCCGCCGCGCACCCGGAAGGCTTCGGCGTGTTCTGGGTCGCGGTGCAGGCCGCCTGCTTCGGCGCCGCCGTGGCCGGGCTGCGCCGGCACCGGCCGGACCCCGCCGCCGTGTACTGGCTGCTGGTCGCCGGCGTCGGCACCTCCACCGTCACGACCGCCGTCATGACCGCCGTGCCCACGCTGTCGCCGGACGCCGAGGCGGGCTACCTGCTGTGCTACCCGCTGACCGGCGTCGCGCTGTGGCTGCTCGCCCGCCGCCTGCGGCCGTGGTCCTCGACGCGGCTGCTCGACGCCGCCATCGCGCTCATCGGCATGGCGCAGCCGGCGTGGGCGTTCGTGCTGTACCCGCTGCTGTCCCGGGCCGGCCTCGACCAGGTGTCCACCGCCGGCATCACCGGCCTCGCCGTCTGTGACCTGCTGGTCGTGTCGATGCTGCTGCGGGTCGCGTTCGCGGTCCGCCCCGGTGTCGCGTCCGGCCTGCTCATCGCCTCAACCGCGGCGATGCTCCTCACCGATGCCTGTTACGTCGTCATGTACGTGTGGGGCCGCGGCGGCGCGGTCGTCAGCTCCGTGACCTCCGTCGGATGGCTCACGTGGAGCTTCCTGCTCGCCGCGGCGTGCCTGCACCCCGGCATCCGCGACGTGGGCGGGAGCGCCCGCACCACCGACGAGAGCGCCACCCCGATCGGCGGCTTCATCGCCCTGGCGGTGCTCGGACCCGCCGTCCTCATCGCCGACATCGCCCTGCACCGCGGCGCCGGCTCGTGGTCGCACGCCCTCGTCCCGGCCGCCCTCACCGCGGTGCTCATGGTGCTGATAATGCTGCGCCTCGGCCGGGCGCTGCGGGAGCGCACCTCCCTGCAGCGGGAGCTGGCGTTCCGCGCCCAGCACGACGTGCTGACCGGGCTGGCCAACCGGGAGGAGTTCCGCACCCGGCTCCAGGCCGGCATCGCCGCCGAGGCCGGCATCGGCCTGCTCATCGTCGACCTCGACGGCTTCAAGGACGTCAACGACACCCTCGGCCACCCCGCCGGCGACGAGCTGCTGCTGCAGGCGACCGCCCGGCTGCGCGCCCTCGCCGGACCCGGCGACCTGGTCGCCCGGCTCGGCGGCGACGAGTTCGCGGTCGTCTCCCCCGACCTGGCCGGCCTCGACGACCTAGCCGCCCGGTGCGTCGCCGACCTGGCGTGCCCGTACCTCGTCGACGGCCGCGAGCTGCGCCTCACCGCCAGCGTCGGCGTCTACTCCGGCTCCCCCGCCAGCACCGGCGAGGCGCTGCAGAACGCCGACCTGGCCCTCTACGCCGCGAAGGACGCCGGCCGCAACCGTGCCGAGCGCTACGACCCGAAGCTGCGCGCCGCCCACCTCGCGCACGCCGCCCTCGCCGACCAGCTCCGCGCCGCGGTCGACGGCACGGTCGCCGGCACGGTCGCCGGCACGGAGGGCTTCGCCGTGCACTACCAACCCGTCGTCGACATCCACACCGGCCGGGTCGCCGCCGTCGAGGCCCTCCTGCGCTTCACCACCCCCGACGGCACGGCCGTCTCGCCGGCCCGGTTCGTGCCCGTCGCCGAGGAGACCGGGCTGATCGGCCGGCTCGGCGCCTGGGTCCTGGAGCGCGCCTGCACCGACGCCCGCGCCTGGCACGCCACGCACGGCATCTCCGTCACCGTCAACGTCTCCGGCCGCCAGCTGCGCGCCCCCTCCTTCGCCGACGACGTCCTCGCCACCCTCAAGCGCACCGGCCTGCCCGGCGCCGCCCTGGTCCTGGAGATCACCGAAACCGTCCTGGTCACCGCCACCGTCGAGGAGACCGAGGCCGTCAGCCGCCGCCTCGCCCGCCTCCGCGCCCACGGCATCCGCATCGCCATCGACGACTTCGGCACCGGCTACTCCTCCCTGGCCTACCTGCGCACCCTCCCCATCGACGTCCTGAAGATCGACCGCGCCTTCGTCTCCCGCGTCGCCGACCGCCAGGAGAAGGCCCTCTTCCGCGCCGTGGTCGAACTGGCCCGCAGCCTGTACCTCCAGCCCGTCGCCGAGGGCGTCGAGACCGACGAGCAGGCCGCCGCACTCCGCGAGCTGGACTGCGGCTACGCCCAGGGCTTCCTCTTCGCCCGCCCCATGCCCGCCCCCGCCCTCCAGACGCTGCTGACCACCCAACTCACCCCCGCCCCCTGAGCCGGGGCGGGCACGCGGACCGGCAACCGCCCACGAGGTGGCCTCCGCGGCGCGGGCCCAGGAGCACGCCGCGTCTACTGTGGACAGAAACTGGCCACGACCGTCGTGGCGTGCTTCGTGCCGAAGGCCGCACAGCCTTGCCGGACGTGCTGCCGTGGGTGGTGTCGGCTGGCAGTGGGTCGTCGTCCGCGGCGTGGTGTGCGGAGGCACGGTGACGCTGGTTCTGATCGGCACCGGCCTGCTCCGCGAGCCGAGAGGCCTGACGCGAGCCGGAAGGTCAGGTCTTGCCGTCCTGTTCCTGGGCGGTCTGCAGGGTGGAGGAGTGTGGGACCCAGTCGGCGAGGTGGACGGGGTGGCCGAGGGTGCGGAGCTTGGCGATGACCTCGGGGTCGTCGTCCACGACGACGGCGATCTGGGACTCGCGGGCCAGGAGGGACAGCTGGGCGGCCTTGAAGTCCTTGGCGGGGCGGCGGTCGCGGGCGGGGCGCATGAAGAGCAGGTCGGCGGGGAGGCCGGCTTGGCGGAGCCAGGCGTCGGTCACCGGGCGCAGGTGCTCGGGGCGGCCGGTGAGCCAGACGAGGACGTGGTCGGCGGCGTGCCGCAGGGCCAGCTCGACGCCCTCGGGGAGGACCGGGTCGCGGTCGGCGGCGGCGAAGAAGCGGGCCCAGTCCTTCGGGCGCTTGTCGAGGTGGCGGAGGCGGTGCCGGACGTCGGCGACCACTCCGTCGATGTCGAACACGGAGATGGCCGCGTCCCGCTGCGCTGGCGTGTCCACCGGGTCATCATGCCCGGCCGGGCGGGACGGCGTCACTTCAGAAACGGGAGACAACAGGAATTTCTGGAATGCCGGTTTCACCCCTGAGGAAGTATGCCAAGCGGACGTTTCCCCAGCTCAACGGGCGTAGTCTTCGGACCGGGCGAGGTAGGCCGCGGCAGAGCGGCCAGCAGGGGACACGGCCCAGCGTGGCGACGGCCCCACCGCGCCGATCGAAGGAGGTGTCCGCTTGATGCGGATCATGTTGGCCGGCCTCCGGGTCGCCCGAGTGGAAGCCTACGACCATGTGGCCGCCTGAGGCCGAGCGGTTCGCGGACCGGACGGCCGCGGGTCGCTTGCTCGGCACCGCCGTCGCCGCGCATCTGCGGCAGCTCGACATGACGCAGGCCCCGCTGGTGCTCGCGCTCCCCCGGGGCGGAGTCCCCGTCGGGTTCGCGGTGGCGGAGACCGTCCACGCCGACTTCGACCTCATGGTCGCCCGGAAGATCGGGCTGCCGTGGCAGTCGGACCACGGGGTGGGCGCGATCGCCGAGAACGGGCCACCGGTGTTCGACCGCGGCGCGCTCGCGTGCGCCGGCCTGACCGTCAGCGACCTCGCGCCCGCGGTACAGCGGGAGCGGGTGGAGCTGCGGCGCCGGCAGGAGCGCTACCGCGGCTCGCGGCCCGCGGCGGAGGTGACCGGACGCGTGGTCATCCTCGTCGACGACGGGCTCGCGACCGGGGTCACCGCGCGTGCGGCGGTCCGGGCGCTGCAGACCCAGAAGCCGGCGCACATCGTGTTCGCGGCGCCGGTGTGTGCCGCGGAGTCGGTCGACCTGCTCGCCGGTGACGTCGACGCGGTCATCGACATCCACTCCCCCCGGGAGTTCCACGCTCTCGGCCTGTACTACACCGACTTCACCCCGGTCGCCGACACGGACGTCGCCGACATCTGCGCCATGGCGTGGGGCGCCGTGAAGGTTCCCACGCCGGTCTGAAGGGCAACGCCCCGATAAACCAGTTCGCCGGAACGATCCGAGGACGCTCTATCCGCCGCCAGTGGGGTTTAACCCACCGGGGGCGGGTAGAGCGTCACCCCATGAGGGCGAGTCTTGCGGCAACCGTCGAGGTCCGCGGCGATGCGACCGTGGTGCACGTCGCCGGGAGCCTGGGCGTGAACACCGCGCCGGTGCTGCGCACCACCGTCCTGGAGTGCCTCGCCACGGAGCCCGCGCTCATCGTGCTCGACGTCGCGGAGCTGCGGACCCATGAGGACGTGGCGCTGACCGTGCTCCCCGCCCTCGCCCAGCACGCCGCGGCCTGGCCCGGCAGCGCGGTCAGCGTGGCGGCCGCCCCCGCGCCGCTGCGGCACGCGCTGGACCGGATGGCGGTCGCGCGGCAGATCCCCCTCTTCGCGACCACCGACGCGGCGATCGCGCACGGCTGCGCCGGGGCGCCCGGCGGTGAGCCGCCCATGATGCGCGTCCGGCTCCAGCCGATGCTCGACGCGACCGCCGCGGCGCGGCACCTGGTGGACCGGGCCTGCCGGCTGTGGGGGGTGGCCCGGCTCGCCGACCTCGCCGAGCTCATCATCACCGAGCTGGTCAGCAACGGGGTGCGGCACGCGGGCACCGAGCTGGAGGTCCGCGTCAGCCTGCGCCGCCACCAGCTGCACCTGTCGGTGCGCGACGGCAGCCACGCCCTGCCCGTCCGCGGCTCGTCCGACGACACCCTCGCCGAGGGGGGCCGCGGGCTGCTCGTGGTCGAGGCGCTCACCCAGCGCTGGGGTTGCACCCCCGTCCCCGACGGCAAGGTCGTCTGGGCGTCGCTGCGGGCGTAAATCCCGCGGCCACAAAGACAAAGGCGACCTCGCGCGCGCAGGAAAGGTCACCCACGACCTCACCCTTTCACATATTCATTGGCAATTCCCCCGTGCGTACAGTGACCGGGAAAGCAATTCCGCCCGGTTCCACGACCGCACGCTCAACCGCGAATCGCTTGCTGCGCAACGCGATGGGATAGGGGGGAGTCTCCACCATGGAGACAATGCCCATATATGAAGACCGATTTGAATCGGCACTTTCACTGGAATCCTGGCGCGAAGGAGACGAGGAGATCCTGCGCCCCTCGGGAGTGCTCGACCACGCGGCGAGCCTCGACCTGCGAATCCAGCTCAACCAGCGGCTCGACGCCGGACGGGTGCACCTGACCGTCGATCTCTCGCGGCTGCGACTGCTGGACTGCGCCGCCGCCGACACGCTGCTGCGCGCGCAGCTGGAGGCCCAGGAACGCGGCGGCGGCCTGCGGACCCCCGGCGCGTCGGACCTGGTGCTGGACGTCCTGGAGATCATCGGGGCGGCGAAACGCCTGCGCGCGTACGACGACCCACCGGTCGGCGCCCCACCACCAGTACACGACGAGGAAGAGCCGCAGAGCCAGTGGACGACCGTCAACGAGCTGCTACGCCAGGCGGCCACGATGGACGTCAAGGACGCCAGGCGCGGTGCGCTGCGGCAGCGGGCCATCGAGCACAGCCTGCCGCTCGCCGACCGGCTGGCCCGCCGGTTCCACGGGATGGGTGAGTCGCCCGCCGACCTCAGCCAGGTCGCCGCGCTCGGGCTGATGAAGGCGATCGACGGCTTCGACCCCGACTACGGCACCGACTTCGGCGGGTACGCGACCCCGACGATCGTCGGGGAGCTGAAGCGGTACTTCCGCGACAAGGGCTGGGGGGTGCACGTGCCCCGGCGGCTCCAGGAGCTGCGGATCGAGATCAACCGGGTGCGGGACACGCTCGGGCAGCGGCTGGGGCGCTCGCCCACGCCGCGGGACGTCGCCGACCACCTCGGTGTCGCCGAGGACCAGATCCTGGAGGCCCTGGTGGCCTCTTCGGCGTACCGCCCGGTGTCGCTGTTCGCGCCGCTCGGCGGGGACGACGACGCGGGCACGCTCGCCGACGTGCTCGGCGACGACGACCGCGACATCGACGGCGTCGAGTTCCGCCAGGCGGTGAAGCCGCTGATCGCCCGCCTGCCGGAGCGGGAGCGGCGGATCCTGTCGCTGCGCTTCTACGGCAACCGTACCCAGGCGCAGATCGCCGCCGACCTCGGCATCTCGCAGATGCACGTGTCGCGGTTGCTGTCTCGAACCCTGGAAGGATTACGCCGGGCCCTGCTGGACGGTTGAGATCTCGACGCGCCGGGTAGGAGGCGGCGTGTCTGAAGGGGGAATCGTGACGGAGCTCCACACGGTGGAGATCGCCGCCGTCCTGCGCCAGCTCACCGCGCGCCTGATCGCCAGCGACGACCTCGACGAGGCCCTGGAGGACCTCGTCGAGACCGCTGCCGACCTGGTGGACGGGGCGTCGTGGTGTGCGGTCACGCTGGTGCGGGCCGGGGGGCCGTCGACCGCCGCGGCGTCGCCGGAACTGCCGGCCGAGCTCCACGACAGCCAGTACCACAGCGGCACCGGCCCGTCGATGGAGGCGATCCGCACCCGTGACCTCATCGTCAGCGCCGACCTGTCGTCGGACGATCGCTGGCCGGGGTGGCGCGAGCACGCGCTCTCGGCCGGCGTGCACGGTGTGCTGACCGTTCCTGTCGACATCGACGAGCAGGTCATCGGGGCCTTGACGGTGTACGCGGCCCAGCCCGGCCGCTTCACCCCCGACGCGGGGCTGACGGCGATGCTCATCGCCGAGCACGCCGGTCTCCTGCTCGCCGCGGTCCTCGACCGGGGCCGGCAGGCCGATCTGCACGCCGAGCTGACCGAGGCCCTGGCCGACGGCGAGACCGTCAACCGGGCCATCGGGATCATGATGGTGCAGCGGGCCTGCTCGTCGGAGGCGGCCCTGGAGGTGCTGCACGGCACCGCGAGCCGGCTCGGGCTGCCGCTCGCCACGGTCGCGCAGCGCCTGGTCGAGACGGTCGAGCGCCGCGCGACGGTGGCCTGAACCCGGTGAACATACGGCCGCACCGGCCCGCCATCCTTGGCGACACCGGTGCGGCCGAGTTCGTGCTGGTTCAGACGGTGAGGGTCCAGCTGTTCAGGTAGCCGGTGTTGCCCTTGTACGAGTCGCGCACCCGCAGCTTCCAGGTGCCGTTCTTCAGGCGGCTCGACAGGTTCACGGTGTAGGCGGCGTCGAGGTTCTTCGCCTTGTCCTTCGAGTTCGCGGCCTTGAGACGCTTGACCGAGCCGTTCGGCGCGATCAGCTCGACCACCAGGTCGCCGCGCTTGGCGTGCACGACGTGCACCTCGACGCGGGCCTTCGCCGACGCCTTGCCGGCGCAGCCGCTGACCACGACGGCGGTGGTGACGGTCCCGCGGTCGCGGATCGTCACGTCGGCCGCGTTGGTCCGCACGTTGCACGGCGCGACCGGGGCGGGCGCGGCGACCACCGCGACCGGGGGCTGGGTCACGGGCTGCTGGGTGACGGGTGCCGGTCCGGCCACGGCCGGCGCCTGCAGCAGCCGGTTCGGCGAGCCGGTGCCCGGGTTGCCGACGACGTTCGCCACCGACGAGGCCAGCAGCGCGCTCTGCACCTGCGCCGGGGTCGCCGACGGGAACGCCGACAGGTACATCGCCGCGGCGCCGGTCACGTGCGGCGACGCCATCGAGGTGCCGCTCATGATCGCGGAGCCGGTGTCGCCGCTGTTGCTGGCCGAGGTGATCGCGACGCCGGGCGCGAACAGGTCGACGCAGGCGCCGTAGTTGGAGAACGAGGCCCGGTTGTCGCTCGAGTCGGTCGCGCCGACCGTGATCGCCTCGCCGGTGCGGGCGGGGGAGACACCGCAGGCGTCGACGTTCTCGTTGCCGGCGGCGAGCACGTACGTGACGCCGGAGGCGATCGAGTTGCGCACCGCCTGGTCGAGCGCGGGGCTGATGCTGCCGCCGAGGCTCATGTTGACGACCGCGGGCTTCTGCGCGTTGGCGGTCACCCAGTCGATCCCGGCGATGATCCCGGAGTAGCTGCCGGAGCCGTTGCAGTCCAGGACCCGGACGCTGACGATGTTCACGGCCTTCGCGACGCCGTAGGTGCTGCCGCCGACCGTGCCCGCGACGTGGGTGCCGTGGCCGTGGCAGTCGCTCGCGTCGGTGTCGTTGTCGACGAAGTCGTAGCCGGAGCGGGCCCGGCCGCCGAACTCGCCGTGCGTCAGGCGGACGCCGGTGTCCAGCACGTACGCGGTGACGTTGGCGGCGCTGCCCTGGTAGGTGTAGGTGCCGTCGAGCGGGCGGTTCGCCTGGTCGATGCGGTCCAGCCCCCACGGCGCGCCGGCCTGGCTGCCTTCCAGCGAGACGGTGCGGTCCTGCTGCACGTACTCGACGAGCGGGTTGGCGGCGAGCCGCTTGGCGCCGCGCTCCGTCAGCTGCGCCGAGAAGCCCTTCAGCGTGCTGCCGAAGGAGCGCTTGACCTGCCCGCCGAAGCGGTCGGCGAGCCGGCTGGCGCTGCTGGCCGTGTCGCTCGCCGCGACCGTGTCCTTGAGGACGACGATGTACCGGTCGCGGATCGCCCCCGGCTTGCCGGCGTCGCGGATCTGCCCCTCGGCCGGGGCGGCCAGCGCCGGCGTGCCGGCGGCCACGACACCGGCGACTGCGGCAGCGGCGACGAAGGTGGCGCGCAGGGTGCTTCGCATCTGGCAGGACCCTCCCGAACTGGTGACGTGCTTGCTTCACCAAGGTTCGGGAGCGGCCGGTGCGGCACCGGTTCGCCGCGGGTTGCCGTGCGGTTGCTCAGTGCGAGAGGCAGTTGATGGTGGCCAGGAGGCTGTTGAGGGGACGGCCGTGGGTGAGCTTCGTGTCGGCCAGGGACAGCCCGTGCACCGACGTGGCGTGCGGCGCGTTGGCGCTGTAGAACACCACGGGCAGGTCCGCGGTCGCCTGGTGGCCGCGGAACAGGTCGAGCAGCTCGTCGCCGTCGACCCGCGGCAGGTGCAGGTCGAGCACGGCGACGTCGAAGTGCGGCTGGTCCGCCGCGACGTCGAGCGCCTCCTGCGGCGTGGCGGCGGTGATCACGTGGTGACCCCCGATCTGCAACCGGATCGCGGTGGTCTCGCGGATGTCCGCGTCGTCGTCGACGAGCAGCACTCGTGCCATGGCAGCAGGGTTCCCTTCCCGGCGGATCACAACCGTCCCATCGGTTGCCTCATCGGTCAGGGGACCCCGCCACGTGAACCAACTCGCGTCAGGAGCTCGACCGGCGGCGGCGCATCACGATCACGATCACCACGATGGCGATGATCACCACGACGCCGCAGCAGCAGGCGCCGATGAGGCCGCCGCCGCTGGTCTTCACCTTCGGCTTCTTCTTCGCCAGCTCGCCGGTGACTTCGAGCACCGACGGGTGGAGGTAGCTGACGACGTACGCGAACAGAGCGGTCATCCCGTCAAGGTAACCGGTCCTGTCACGCTCGAATCCAGGCTGTGGTGTCGGGTGGCAGACTCCCGTCCGCGGCCAGGTCGCCGCTGGCGAGCAGGACCTCACCCGGCGGCAGCGGGGCGGGCACCCGCCCGAAGTTCGTGATCACCCGGATCCCGCCGTTGCGGAAGTCGACCAGGTCGTCCGCCGTGTTCCACTCGAGGACGCCGCGGCCCAGCTCGTACGAGCGACGCAACCGCAACGCCTCGGTGTAGAGCGACAGGGTCGAGCCCGGCACGCCGCGCTGGGCGTCGGCGGCGAAGCGGCCCCAGTCGGCGGGCTGCGGCAGCCACGACGCGGCCGTCGGCCCGAAGCCGAACGACGGCGCGTCCGCCTCCCACGGCACCGGCACCCGGCAGCCGTCGCGGCCCCGGACCTCGTGCTTGGAGCGGAACCAGGTCGGGTCCTGCCGCTCGTCGTCGGGCAGCGTCGTGTGTTCCGGCAGGCCGAGCTCCTCGCCCTGGTACACGTAGGCGGAGCCGGGCAGCGACAGCATCAGCATCGTGGCGGCGCGGGCCCGGCGCAGGCCGAGCGCCTCGTCGGGCTGCGGGTCGCCGACGCCGATGCCGCCCTGCGTGCTGTACCCCGGCTCGAAGCCGAGGCGGGACGCGTGCCGCACCACGTCGTGGTTGGACAGCACCCAGGTGCAGACGGCGCCGACGGGGGCGACGCCCGCGATCGACTCGGTGATCGCGGCGCGCTGGTCGGCGGCGGTCCACGGGGCCATCAGGTAGTTGAAGTTGAACGCCTGGTGCATCTCGTCGGGGCGGATGTAGCGGGCCATCCGCTCCGCCGGCGACACCCACGCCTCGCCGACCATGATCCGGTCGCCGTCGTAGGAGTCCAGGACCCGCCGCCACTCGCGGTAGATGTCGTGGACGCCGTCCTGGTCCCACATCGGCGGGGTGCGGTGCTCGGCGCCCGGGCTGGTGATCGGCACCTGCGCCTCGGTCCAGTCGGGCAGGCCGCTCTCCTTGATCAGCCCGTGCGCGACGTCGACGCGGAAGCCGTCGACGCCCCGGTCGAGCCAGAACCGCAGCACGTCGACGAACATCTGCCGGACCTCGGGCAGGTCCCAGTTGAGGTCGGGCTGGCTGGTGTCGAACAGGTGCAGGTACCACTCGCCGTCGGGGACGCGGGTCCAGGCGGGGCCGCCGAAGACGCTCTGCCAGCCGTTGGGCGGCAGCTCGCCGTCGGGGCCCAGGCCCTTGCGGAAGTGGTACCGCTCCCTCGCCTGGCTTCCCGGGCCCGCGGCGAGGGCCTCCTGGAACCACACGTGCTCGCTGGAGGTGTGGTTGGGCACCAGGTCGACCACGACCCGCAGGTTGCGGGCCTTCGCCGCGACGACCAGCGCGTCGAAGTCCGCCAGGGTGCCGAACCGGGGGTCGACGTCGCGGTAGTCGGCGACGTCGTACCCCGCGTCGTGCTGCGGCGAGGGGTAGAACGGCGACATCCACAGCGCGTCGACACCCAGCTCGGCGAGGTGGTCGAGGCGCGACGTGATGCCGCGGAGGTCCCCCATGCCGTCGCCGTCCGCGTCCGCGAACGAGCGTGGGTAGACCTGATAGATCACGGCATCGCGCCACCAGACCAGCGAACTCACCCCTTGACTCCTCCGGCCAGCAGGCCGCGTACGAAATATCTCTGCAGCGACAGGAACACGATGATCGGGATGACCATCGAGACGAACGCCCCGGAGGTCAGCCGCTGCCAGTCGTTGCCCCGGGTGCCGGCCAGCTCGGCGAGCCGCACCGTCAGCGGACGGGTGTCCGGCCCGGACGTGAACACCAGGCCCACCAGTAGATCATTCCAGATCCACAGGAACTGGAAGATCGTGAGGGAGGCGAGCGCCGGCGTGATGAGCGGCAGCACGACGCGCCGGAACGTCATCGCCGGGCCGGCACCGTCGACCCGGGCCGCCTCGAACAGGTCCTTCGGCAGCTCCGACATGAAGTTGTGCAGCAGGAACACGCCGAGCGGCAGGCCGAAGCAGGTGTGCGCGAACCACACGGCGAAGAAGCCGCCGCCCCACTTGGTGTAGTCGCCCAGCAGCTGCAGCAGCGGGATGAGCGCCATCTGCAGTGGCACGATCTGCAGCGTGAACACGCCGACGAAGATCCAGTCCCGGCCGCGGAAGTTGAGCCAGGACAGCGCGTAGGCGGCCATCGCCGCCAGGCTGACCGAGAACACCACGGCCGGCACGGTGATGACCAGCGAGTTGATGAAGTAGCTGGCCAGCCGGCCGGAGCTCGCCGAGGTGCCGAAGACGACCTCGTTGTAGTTCTCCAGGGTCAGGCTGGGGTTGCTGAAGAACTTCCACCAGCCCGTGGTCTTGATGTCCTCCTCGGGCCGCAGCGACGAGACGAACAGCCCGAACGTCGGGATCGTCCAGACGATCGCGATCACGATCGCCACGGCGCTGGCCACGCGGGAGGTCAACTTGCGGCGGACCCGGGCGGCCATCGTGTCCTCGCCGCCGTGCCCGCTCCTGGGCAGGGGGCCGGTCTCGGCCTTCCTCAGGTTCGCGGCCTGGTTCGTGGCTTTGTTCTTGTCCTCGTTCTTGTCGAGGGAAACGTCGCTCATCGGATCTCCGCTCGCTTCCGCAGCTGCCGGACCTGGTAGGCGACGACCGGCACGACGAGCAGGAACAGCACGACGGCGAGCGCGGCACCGCGCCCCTCACCGCTGGGGTCGTCACTGAGCCGGAAGGCCTGGTTGTACATCTCGAAGGCGAGCACGCTGCTCTTGAAGTTGCCGTTGGTCGACGTCCGGACGATGTCGAAGACCTTCAGCGTGGCGATGGTGATGGTGATGGTGACCACCACGACCGCCGGCCGGATGCTCGGCATCGTGACCTTCCAGAACATCTGCCACGGGTTGGCGCCGTCGAGCCTGGCCGCCTCGACGATCTCGGCCGGGATCGCCTTGATCGCGGCGGACAGGATGACCATCGCGAAGCCCGCCTGGATCCAGATCATCATGACGATCATGTAGAACGTGTTGCTCGGCGAGCTGGTGAGGAACTGCTGGGGTTCCATGCCGAACCACACGAGGATCTGGTTCAGCAGGCCGATCTGCTCCTGGTCCGCCTCGCGGAACGCGTAGATGAACTTCCAGATGATCGTGGCGCCGACGAGCGAGATCGCCATCGGCATGAAGATGAGCGACTTGGCGATGCCCTCGCCGCGGGCCTTGTCGACCAGCACGGCGTAGATCAGGCCGAACGCGGTCGCGAGCAGCGGCACGCACACCACCCAGAACAGGGTGTTGCGCAGCATGATCAGTGTGTCGTCGTTGGTGACGATCCAGCTGTAGTTGTCCAGCCCCACGAAGGAACCGCGGGAGTTGTTGTAGAACGACAGCGTGACCGTGCGGACCAGCGGGTAGAGCAGCCCGACACCGAGCAGGACGAGCGCCGGGCCGAGGAAGCCCAGCATCTGCAGCCGTTCCTTGCCCTTCCCCCATCTGGGCAGGATGTCGAGCACGAACAGCAGTCCGCCGACCACCGCGACGAAGGCGCCGATGAACAGCAGAGCCGGCCAGATCTTGGCGATGTCTTCGGAGAAGTCATATTCCATGGGGGTGTCCTCCGACCGGCCGGCACCGGCGCCGCTGCGCTGGCTTCCGCCTACGCCTGCGAGCGCCGGTGCCGGACCTCAGTTCACTACTTGGGCCAGGTGCTTTCGATGTAGTCCAGCGTCGCCTTGGTGTCCTTGGTGCCGTTGATCCAGTCGGTCATGCCGGTCCAGAAGGACTTCGAGCCGACCGCGGCGGGCATCAGGTCCGAGCCGTCGAACCGGGCCACGGTGGCCGGGTCCTGCAGGATCTTCACCGACAGCTGGTCGATCGTGCCCTTGACCAGGCTGACGTCCAGGTTCTTGTTGGCCGAGATCCAGTCACCGAGCTTGGCCTTGCTGTTGGCCCACTCGGCGGAGGCGAGGTAGGTCTGCACCTTGACGACCTCTTCGCGGTCGGAGAAGGCGGAGACGAACTCACCGGCGACCAGGACCGGCTTGCCCTTGGCGGGGTCCACGGCCGGGAAGTAGAAGGCGAACACGTCGCCGTCCTCGGCCACGTTCGTGCCCTTCGCCCACTGGTTGGAGTAGAAGTTGGCCTGGCGGTGCAGACCGCACTTCTTGTCCTTGACCGGCAGGCCACCCTCCTGGAAGGAGGTGGTCACGATGGTCTTCGGGTTGCCCACGTACTTGGGGTTCTTCAGGATCGACGCGGTCCGCTCGGCGGCCGAGACGATGCGCGGGTCGTTGAACGGGATCGTGTGGTTGACCCACTGGTCGTACACGTCCGGACCCTGGTCGCGCAGGACGATGTCCTCGATCCAGTCGGTGGCCGGCCAGCCGGTCGCGTCACCGGACTCGATGCCCGCGCACCACGCCTTGATGCCGGTCGCCGCGATGTCGTCGGAGAGCTTGATCATCTCATCCCACGTGGTGGGGATCTTGTAGCCCTTCTCCTTGAACAGCTGCGGCGAGTACCACACCAGCGACTTCACGTTCGCGCCCAGCGGCACGCCGTAGACCTTGCCGTTGACGGTGGCGTACTTGGCCCAGTCCTTCGACCAGTTCTTGTCGAGGTTGGCCTTCACCGGCGCGGGCAGCTCCTTGAGCTGGTTCTTCGTCGCGAACGAGGCCAGCAGGCCCGGCTGCGGGAAGACCGCGATGTCCGGCGGCTGACCTCCGTCGGCGCGCACCTTGATCTGGGTCTCGAACTCGCCGGACCCCTCATAGTCGATCTTGATGTTGGTGCACTCTTCGAACTGCTTCCACGAATCCGTCAGCTTGGTGGCCTCGGCGTCGCGGATCGTCGCATAGATCGAGACGGTCTTCTTCTTGTCGACCTTGTATTGCGCGTAGGGCGCGCACTCGGGCTTGTCGGCGTTGGATGTGCCGGTGTCGCCGGCATCGTCGCCACAAGCGGCGGCGATGAGTGCCAGCGCGGCCACACCGGCGAGCGCGAACGCCCGACGCCGCCTCGAAAGGACAGCCATGGTTAGCCTCCTTTGGCTAGACCCGGTCCGGGCGAACAGCTCCGCCCACGTACCGGTGTGCTGTGTCCCTCGGATGTAAGCGTTTGCAAGGTCGGTTTGTCGAGCCCTTCGGGACTATTGATCGATAACGAGTTAGCAACACGGTGGACACATTGCCTTTGCCGTCAGTGTTGCTAGCCTCCCCGTGTGGCCGACGTTCCCGTGCCCGTGAGCATGGAGGACGTGGCCCGGCTGGCCGGGGTCTCCACCGCCACCGTGTCACGCACCCTCCGAGGGCTGCCCAACGTCTCCGACGAGACGCGCGACCGCGTGCTGCACGCCGCGGCGTCGCTGTCGTACGTCGTCTCACCGATCGCCTCCCGCCTCGCCAGCGGCCGCACCCACACCGTCGGGGTGATCGTCCCGTACGCCGCCCGCTGGTTCTTCGGGCAGATCGTCGCCGGCGCCGAGTCCGTGCTGCGCGAGCACGACCTCGACCTGCTGCTGTACAACCTCGGCGACGTCGCGGCCCGGCAACGCTTCTTCGGCCAGCTCCCGCTGCGCCGCCGCGTCGACGCCGTCCTCGTGGTCGCCATGCAGTTCAGCGACCCCGAGATCGCCGACCTGCGCAGCCTCGGCGTCCCGATCGTCGCCGTCGGCCACGACGTGCCCGGCGCCGGCTGCGTCCGCATCGACGACGTCGCCGCCGCCTCCTCCGCCATCCAGCACCTCCTCGGCCTCGGCCACCGCCGCATCGGCATGATCTCCACCTACGCCGACCAGGCGATGTTTCTTCCCGTGGCGCACGAGCGCCGCCGCGCCTACCTCGACACCCTCACCGCCGCCGGCCTGCCCGTCTGCGAGGAGCTCGTCATGTCCGTCCCGCACGGCCTCGACGGCGGCGAACAGGCCATGCGCCGCCTCCTCGCCCTCCCCGACCCACCCACCGCCGTCTTCGCCGAGTCGGACGAACTGGCCTTCGGCGCCCTCTCGGCCCTGCGCCGCACCGGTCGCCACGTCTCGGTCATCGGCTTCGACGACCACGAGCTGAGCGCCCTGCTCGACCTCACCACCGTCCGCCAGCGCGTCTTCGAGCAGGGCGTCCTCGCCGCAGGCATGCTCCGCCGCGCCATGACCGTCAGTGACTGGACCCCCGAAGAGCTCCTCATGCCCACCACCCTCGTCCTACGGGCCTCGACCTGGCCTGTTGCGGTTAGGACCGCACGGACCGGGTAGCTCGCGGGCCGTTGGATTTCCTTCGGGAGTACCTCAGGGGGTTAGTGACATGACCGAGATGCCGGTTACCTGGGAGCAGCCGGACGACGAGCTCGAGGACCTGATCGGCCCCGACACCGACCTGTTGGAACAGGAGCCGGAGCAACCTACACCGACGGACTTCTTCTGGGAGGACGACGAGGAGTAACGCAGCGCACAGGCCGGACGGGGGTATCTCGTTTTTGGGGCGCGCGAAGGGCGTGCTAGAGTTTCCTCCGTTCAGCCAGGCGCCGCTAGCTCAACTGGCAGAGCAGCAGACTCTTAATCTGCGGGTTGTAGGTTCAAGTCCTACGCGGCGTACAGCACCAAAGGCCCAGGCCACGGCACTCCTGCCGGACCTGGGCTTTTCGCATTGCGGAGCCGTGCGGCCACCGGCCCGGCGGCCACCAGGCCCCGCCACCGCGGTGCGCGAACCGGACCGCTGTGGCCCCGGCGCTCGGACACCGGCGGGCTTGACCCCGACTCCAGGGTGTCACCGCCCCTGCGACGTGACCGAGCCTCCGCCGACGAATGAGGTAAGGCTGTGCGGCCTTCAGCACGAAGCTTGTCGCGCCTGCGCGCAATGGGCCCACGGCAGCCCTTCGACCGCTCACGCCCACGACGGGCGCATCGCTCGGTGGACCGCAGGTGTCGGGTTCACCGTGCGCCTCGCCGACACTGACGTTCCTTGGCCGTGTCGCGACGGACCTCATTCACGGACACGTCGAGGAACTGGCGATGGTCGTCAGCAGCGCGGCGTCGACGGCCGCGCTCGTAGTGAAATACCCCGTTGCGGGTGACGGTCGGACGTCCCGACTCGAAGCAGAAACCCGTATCCGATCGCTTGCCGGTTCGACCAACTTCGGCCTTCGGCTGGTTGACGATTTCCTCAAGGACGTGGCGAATCAGCATGTCCTCAATACCGGCGCCAAGATCCTTCGAAGCGAGCTCAGGACAGCGTTCAAGTTCGTTCGGAACGAGTTCGCTCACAACGTCGTATCTGAGCATGAGCCACGGCCGAGCCTGCGGAAGAGCCGAGGCTAGGCAGCGACCGCGGGGAACACCACGAGCGATCCGTCGCCGCTTCGTTCGATCTCGATCGCGACGTCGGCCTGGTGGGTTCCCGCGTTGAGGCCACCGCCCAGGTCGCGCAGGCGATACGCGGCTTTGAGCAGGTCGTCGACCTCGCCCGGCGTGAACATGATGCTCAGGAAACCGCCGTAACGCTTCAACTCGAGCGTCGACAGTCGCAGCAGGACCGAGTCGATGCCTGACTCCAACTCGTCGACACGGCGCTCGTCGTCCTGCAATGTCCCGATGAAACTCTTGAACGGGTTGTCCGTGCCCACCAGTTGAGCGTGTTCAACTGCCTGCAGCACGAGCACCCGGCGTTTGAGAGCGATGGCGAGCCGGGCAAGCTCCAGGTGCGCGCGGAACAAGCCGCCCTCCTTGTCGACACCGGGGAATGATTTCGTCACTGCCCCGATCTCGACAGGTCCGTCGGGCAGAGCGGCCAGGGCGTCCTGCCATTTCATGAGCCGGCGCCTGGTTCGTTCGATCGCCGTGCTGATCGCGTACGACGCGGAATCCAGTCCTAACGACAGGCCGATCCTGCCCTGGTCAAGGAGAATCGACGTCGCCTTTTCGATCGCGTCACGGCAACCGTCCAGCTCGCTGCGTTCCCTCTCCAGGTTGTCCTCGTGCAACTGCTCCAAGAGGTCGGTGATTCGCTCGATCGCTTGCTGGCGTTGGTGATCAGCGTAGGCGCTGACGCCGACCGCGACGGCCATCAGCACGAGCGGCGCGGCCACGGTCAACGCTCCGGCGCCGGCAGCGGCCACGCCAGCCGTGGTGGCCGAGCCGGTCGCAGCACCTGCCACAGCGGCCTTGCCGGCAACGGGGACGAACGTGGGATGGGCCACGATGCCGGTGGAGTCGACCAGCGCGCCGCGAATACCTCCTGCAATTGACTTCGCTGCCATGGGCCTTACAAGGCCCTTACCCATCTGTGCGGCAACCTTGGCGGGCACCACCATTCGGTAGAGCACGTCACCAGTGGTGGCGACATTCAGCGTCGGTGGCGCTGACTTCGCTGACTGAGTCACGAGCTGCGACAACTGCTGAGCGAGTGGACTGGCCGAGTGCAGCGGAATTCCACCGGTCCGATCGCGCCTGGTCGACATCGGATGCGCTTCCAGCGTGGCGATGGGGGAATCCGCGAGTGTCGCCAGGGCCGTTCGCAATTCTGCGAGCCGGGCCGGTGTCATACCCTCGCCGCCCAGCACGTCCGGCACGCTCACGGCCTCCGTGGCGAGCGCCCATACCGGCAGGACATTGTCGTCAGTGGTCACGTCTCGCCCCTCCCCGAACCGACGTCCACCCTAGGTGGTGGTGACGACCCGACAACAGACCTGAGGCCGCGGACGGTCCACAGCAGCAGGACCGCCCCGGGGGTTGGGATATGGGCCGGGGCGGTCCTGCGGGTGGGGGGAAGGTCAGGCCTGTGCCGCGAGCGTGATCGAGCCGAGCAGCGCGGCGTCCTGGGCGAAGTCGGACAGGACCACCTCGGGTGGGTACGGCAGCGCGTGGGAGAGCCTGTCGGTCAGCAGCTCGCGCACCAGGTCGTCGCGGGCGACGCCGCCGACGAGCACGAGGCGCTGCGGGTCGAGCAGCAGGCAGCACGTGACGACGTGGCGGGCCAGCTCGTCGACGCGGGAGACCAGTGCGTCGCGGACCACGCCGGGCCGGGCCGCGGCCGCGCAGAGGCCGGCCGCGCCGTCGGGCAGGGCGAGCCGGTCCGCCAGCTCGTCGAGGGCCCGGCCGGAGAAGTCGGTCTCGAGCAGCGGCTCGGGCGACGCGGGCCAGTCCGGGCCGGTGACGGCGTACGCGATCTCGCCGGCCGCGCCGCGGTAACCGGGCACGACGGCGCCGTTGACCGTGATGGCGGTGGCGACGCCCGTGCCCAGGCCGATGACGAGGCCGGGGTCGGCGTCCCGCAGCGCTCCCCGGTGCAGTTCGGCGAGGGCCGCGGCGTTGAGGTCGTTGGCGACGCTGACGCGGGTGACGCCGAGGTGGTCGCGGACGGCCTCGGCCAGGCGCAGGCGCTCCCAGCCGGGCACGTTCGGCGCGAGGTCGATGCCGTCCTCACGGATCACGCCGGGCGAGGCGATCCCGACCGCGTGCAGGGTGCCGCCGGTGTCGGTGACGAGCTTCTGTGCCAGGTCGAGGGCGCGGTCGAGGGCCTGCCGCGCCCCGCGGGCGGCCAGCGTCGGCAGGCGCTCCGAGACGAGCAGGCGTCCGTCGGCGTCGCCGATCCCGATCGCCATCTTCGTGCCGCCGAAGTCGATGCCCAACAGCCGCCGGTCGGCAGGGGCTTCGAGGTTCACTGTGCGGCCCTTTCCGCGACCACGGCCGCGAGCTTCGTGTCGGCCTCGCGCAGCCGGTGCCGCAGCGCGTCGACCTCGGCGAGCGTCGCGTCCAGGTGGGATCGGAGCCGGGCGACCTGGGCCCGGACGGCGGCCTCGCCCGGGCCGTCGGACTGGGCGCGGCGCAGCACCAGCTCCGGCAGCAGGGCCGCGGCGCGGAGGTCCTGCACGGCGGCGTCGCCGAGCGGGTCGATCCCGGCGACGTCGCGCGCCGCCTCCCGTATGCCGTCGTCGGTCCAGGTCGCGGGCGGTCCGGAGCGGACCAGGCGGCCGATGACCGAGTGGGCGGCGCGGAACGGCAGGCCGTGCCGGGTCAGCGCGTCGGCCGCGGCGGTCGTGGTCGCCCCGGTCGCGACGATCGTCTCGGCGTTCGGCGGCCGCAACGGCTCCAGCCGCTCGAACAGGCCGCCGAGCAGGGCGAAGAACCGGTACGCGCGGTCGTTGCTCTCCCACAGCCGCACCTGCACGTCGGTGGTGGCGTTGTTGGAGTCCTCCCACCACGCCGCGCCGACGTTGTTGAACACGGACGCGGCGTCGGCGGCCGTCGCGCCGGCCATCGAGACCAGGTGCTCCAGCACGACCGGGTTGCGCTTCTGCGGCATGATGCTGCTGCCCTGCGTGAACTCCTCAGGGGTGCGCACCCATTCCCAGGTCAGCCAGTCCATGAGCGTGCGGGCCACGCGCGCCCCGGTGGCGGTCGCCTGCGCGTTGAGCGCGCCCGTCCGCATGAGGTGGTCGGCGCCGGCGACCGCCTCGTACGAGTTGACCACCACCTCGTCGAAGCCGAGCAGCTCGGCCACGCGGTGGGGGTCGATCGCCAGGTCCGTGCCCGCGAAGGCGCAGGAGCCGAGCGGCGACCGGTTCATCTCGGCGAGCAGGCTCGCGTAGGCGGCGGCCTGGCCCGCGAGGGCCTCGGCGTATCCGGCGAGCACGTGCCCGATGGTGGTCGGCTGGGCGGGGCGGCGGTGGGTGTACCCGACCACGACCACGTCGGCGTACCGGTCGGCGCGGTCCAGCAGCACGGTGCCCGCGTCGCCGAGCGCGGCGATCACGCCGAGCAGCTGGTCGCGCAGGACCATCCGGAACACGCCCGAGTCCAGGTCGTTGCGGCTGCGGGCGAGCTGGACGCTGAGCTGCCCGGTCGGGATGCCGCATGCCTCGGCGAGCCGCTTCTCCAGCGTGAAGTACGTGTCCTCGACCGAGCCGTCGTACTCGAACGTCCCGGGCCGGTCGTCGCGGAGCTTGACCAGCCCGCGCAGCATCTGCGCCGCCGCGTCGGCGGGGACGAGGCCCTGCTCGGCGAGCATCACCACGTGCGCCTCGCTGGCCTTCACCATCGGCCCGTAGAGGTAGGCGGCGTGGTGGTCGAAGACGACGCGGAGGTGGTGCTGCTGGTAGGTGGTCAACGGCTGGTGCGTCATGCGTTCCCCTCGTGTCGTTGTGGTGCCGGATCGGCGCCGGGCGGGCCGGGCAGCGGCGCTGCGACCCAGGCCCGCGCGACTTCTCCGAGCCGGACGGCGGCCGTCTCGCGCACCCGCCGGCCGGCCGCCTCGGTGGCCAGCGAGACGTGGCCGGACCAGCCCTGCCACGGCTCGGGTCGCGACTCGACCAGGACGTACGGATAGGCGGTCGGCAGCTTCGGCCGGGGCGGCAGGTCGGGCGCGGCGCCCGGGTGCACCGCCTCCGGGTCGAACCCGAGCACGGCGGACGTCTCGTAGGCGCCGCCGTGTCCGCGCGAGGGCAGCTCGCCGAACAGCTCGGTCGTCTCGCGGGCGTCGACGAGCTGGAACCAGTTGACCAGCAGCAGGCTCGCCCGCCGCCGGCCGGACACCCATTCCATCGCCGCCCGCACCGTGGACATGTTGGCGTCGTGCCCGTTGACCACGAGCACCCGCGGGAAGCCCGCGGCGACGATGCCGTCGAGCACGTCGCACAGGTATCCGACGGCGATCTCGGGCCGCACGGCGATGGTGCCGGGCCACGGCCGCGTCTGTCCCGGGCACGCCGCGTACGGCACGGCCGGGAACGACACGGCCCGCAGCCCGGCGCCGGCGACCTCGCCCGCGAACCCGTCGGCCAGGATCAGGTCGGTGCCGAGCGGCAGGTGCGGCCCGTGCCACTCGACCGCGCCGACGGGCAGGACCGCGAAGTCGGCCGCCGCGGCGACGCGCGCCAGTTCGTGCCCGGGCAGCCGGCTCACCGGGAGGAGCCCGCCGTCCGCCTGCCAGGCCTCGATCAGTTCGTCCATTGTTCCGCCTGTCGTGCCGCGGCCCGGCCGCCGCCGTTCTCCAGCCGGCTGGAGAACCACATCACCACGAAGATCAGCACCACCTGCAGCATGCCGTACGCGGCGGCCGTGCCGATCTCGAAGGAGTACATGCGGTTGTTGATGGCCACCGAGATCGGGACGGTCGAGGAGGTGTAGATGAGCACCGACGCGACGAACTCGCCCACACCGTGCACGAACGCCAGCAGCGCGCCGACGATGACGCCCGGCAGCATGAGCCGCACCGTGATGTTGAGGAAGGCCCGGAACCACGACGCGCCGAGGTTGCGCGCGGCCTCCTCCAGCGACGGGTCGATCAGCGCCAGGGACGCGGAGCTGGCCCGGAACACCAGCGGCAGGAACCGCACGAAGTACGCCAGCGGCAGGATCCAGAAGGTGCCGATCAGCGCCTGCCCGAAGCTGAACGAGTTGCCGGTGCTGAACGCCGAGATCAGGTTGATCGCCACGACGGTGCCGGGCAGCGCCCATGCGATCATGACGCCGATGTCGAGCAGGCTCCTGCCGACGAAGCGCAGCCGGCGCACCGCGTAGGCGATCAGCACGCCGATCACGATGCACCCGGCGGTGGCGAGCAGGCTCATCTGCAGCGAGTTCAGGATCGGCTGGAACGCCTTCGGCTCGGACACGATCGTGACGAAGTTGTCGACGGAGTACGCGGACGGGATGATCTCCGTCGTCCACGACCCGTCCTCGGAGAACGCCACCAGCGCGATCGTCGCGACCGGGGCCAGCAGCACGATCGCCGCCAGCACGGAGGCGACCGGCGCGAGCCAGCGCCCGACCGGGTTGGAGATCTCCCGGCGCCGCGCGGAGATGCCCTTCGACTGCGACAGGTAGCTGCGCCGCCCCTCGTACCAGCGCATCAGCAGCAGGAAGGCGATCGACACCAGGCCGAGCGCCGACGCGTACGTCGAGGCCATCGGCAGGTCGCCGTTGGTGCGGTTGATGTAGATCTGCATCGTCATGGTCTGGTCGACGCCGAACAGCAGCGGCGCCGTGTAGGACGCCAGCGACGTCATGAAGACCAGCAGCGACGCGGAGACCATCGCGGGGGTCAGCATCGGCAGCAGCACCGTGCGCCAGACCCGGACGCGTCCGGCGCCCAGGTTGTACGCGGCCTCCTCGATCGACGGGTCCAGTCCCGCCAGCGCGGCCGACGCGGCCAGGTAGAAGAAGGGGTACATGGTGAAGGTGTGCACGACGAGCACCCCGGCGATGCCGTCGAACGCGAGCACCGGCGACTCGGTCCCGAACAGGTGCTGCAGGCCGCGGGGCAGGATGCCGATCTCGCTGTACAGCAGCTGGAACGAGATCGCCCCGATCAGCGGCGGCAGTGCGGCCGGCACCAGGATGAACGCCTCGATGAGGCGGCGACCGGGGAAGGAGAACCGCTTGAGCAGGAACGCCATCGCGACACCGACGACGCCGCACAGCACCACGCTGGCCACCGAGATGGCCAGCGACGTGATCAGGGAGGTGCGCGCGACGCCGGCCGAGGTGAAGAACTGCGTGTAGTTGCTGACGCCGTCCTCGCTGACGCTCTCCACGAACGTGGCGAGCATCGGCTGCACCACGTAGCCCCAGAGGATCAGGACGAGCGGGGCCACCATCAGGTACGGGAACCAGGCCGCGTTCGCGCCACCGGCCAGGCGCCGGGCCAGCGCGACCCGGCGGGACGGGACGGCGGACGACGCCGCGGTCACGGCCGGACCACCCACAGCCGCTCGGCGGTGAGCCGCAGGCCGATCCGGTCGCCGACGTCGACGCGGCCGGGCACGTCGACCGCCGCGACGGTCACCTCGCCGCCCTCGGCGGCGCCGATGTCGACCGTCAGGTGCGTGGCCATGCCGGTGAACTCGAGGGCGGTCACGCGTCCGCGGATCACGCCGGGGTCGTCGGGGCCGGCCAGCGCGATGTGCTCGGGCCGGGCGGAGACCAGCGCGGTGTCGCCGGTGCGCAGCCCGTGCCCGTCCGGCGCGCCGGACGCGATGGTGCCGGCGCCGCCGGGCAGCGCGACCTCGACCGTGGTGGTGTCGGCGGCGGTGACGGGCAGCGACAGCACGTTGCTGCGGCCGATGAAACGCGCGACGAACGCGGTGGCCGGCTGGTGGTACACCTCGCGCGGCGAGCCGATCTGCTGCACGCGGCCGGCCTGCATCACGGCGATGCGGTCCGACATGGCCATCGCCTCGGCCTGGTCGTGGGTCACGTAGATGGACGTGGTGCCGGCGTCGCGCTGGATGCGCCGGATCTCGGTGCGGGTCTCCTCGCGCAGCTTCGCGTCCAGGTTGGACAGTGGCTCGTCGAGCAGGAGCATGCGCGGGCGGATCACCAGCGCGCGGGCCAGCGCGACGCGCTGCTGCTGCCCGCCGGAGAGCTGCTCGATCCGGCGCGACCCGTATCCGTCGAGGTGGACCTGGGCCAGCGCCTCGTTCACCCGCCGGCTCGACTCGGCCCGCGACACCTTGCGCACCTTGAGCCCGTAGGCGACGTTCTGCGCCACGGTCATGTGCGGGAAGAGCGCGTAGTTCTGGAACACCATGCCGGTGTCGCGCTTGTTGGGGGCGAGCCGGGTGACGTCCTGCCCGCCGAAGCGGATGTGCCCCTGGGTGGGGAAGTAGAACCCGGCCACCATCCGCAGCGTGGTCGTCTTGCCGCACCCGCTCGGTCCCAGGAGCGTGAAGAACTCCCCCGCACCGATGGTGAGGTTCACGTCGTCGACCGCGGCGGCCTCGCCCGACCGGGAGAAGCGTTTGCTCACCGACTCCAACTCGACGTCGATCATCTTTCCCTCTCTGCGCTGCCATCGATGCCTGGACGGTCAGCAGACTTGAAGCGTCCGGGGGGCCGGGGGGCCGCCCCCCCCCCCCCCCCCCCCCCCGCCGGGGCGGCCACTTAAATTTTTTTTTGTTGTG
>NZ_JBFAJA010000137.1:0-25547 GCF_040654975.1 Dactylosporangium sp. NPDC050588
TCCAGTCGTTGCCGGTGCCCTGCAGGTTGGACTGCCGGCGGCTGCCGTCCTCGTTGAACGCCTCGTTCACCACGTCCCAGTAGGCGAGCTTGCCCCTGTAGTGGCCCATCACCCCGTTGATGTGGTCGACCATCGCCTGCCGCAGGTTGCTGCCGGACAGGCTCTGCATCCACCCCGGCTGCTGGCCGTGCCACGCCAGGGTGTGCCCGCGCACCTTCATCCCCCGCTGGGTCGCCCAGTCGTAGATGCGGTCGCCGGCGCTGAAGTTGAACTGCCCCCGCTGCGGCTCCGTCGCATCGGGCTTCATCTCGTTCTCGGCCGTGATCATGTTGAACTCACGACCGGCGATCGTCGTGTACGTCGAGTCGCCCAGCCGGCCGGCCGCGATCGCCGTGCCGAAGTACCGGCCCGACTGCGCCGCCGCCGCACCCAGCGTGCCCGCCGCCGCGTCCGCCGCCGGCATCATCACCGCGGCCACGGCGACGGCCACGACACCGACCACACCCGCGGTCAGCGCTCTGATGGCGGACGATCTCTTCCGCCGGCTTCCAGCCACCTCGATCTCCCTCACTTCCGGTGATCAATGCTCCGAGTGAGCGCTAACATCCCGGACCGGCGTGACCTTGGCGCCGGCAGTGCCGGCCAATCAGCGGATACCTGGCGGAACGTTCGCGCCTAGGATCGCGAGGCTGCCAGAACTGTCATGAACATTCAACCCGAACAACTCCAGAATCCGTGAAAGATCGACGTTTCCGAGACATAACCGCAGGTGAAGCCGGATTTGGCCCGCCGCCAAAGACATTCAGATCCGAGTAATTTTCGAGCGTCGACTCTACGTTGGAGCCGCGCATAACAGATTTCCCGCAGGCAATTCCAGCGACCTCAGGAATGCAACGCACGCGGCTACGGTTTTCGAAACAATTGACACGTGCGGCGCGGCCGGCTCACAATGCCGCGATCGATCAGATGTCACATTTGATTCACCGCCGTCGGCCTCGCGGACCGGGCCGCAGGAGAAGACGGATGCGCACGAGACGGCCACGAGCGGCCGCCCGGCCGGCCGAGGGGAACCCGGCCGGCCGTGCGGTAGCGCCGGGGGCCGGCTCAGTTGCGCAGGGTCCACTGCTGGTTGGTGCCGCCGTTGCAGGACCAGAGGATGAGTTTGGTGCCGTTGGCGGTGCCGGCACCGTTGGCGTCCAGGCACAGTCCGGACTGGACACCGGTGATGGTCCCGTTGACGTTGAGGTTCCACTGCTGGTTGGTCTGACCGTTGCAGTCCCAGATGACCACGGCGGTGCCGTTGGTCGTGCCCCGGCCGCTGGCGTCCAGGCACTTGCTGCCGAAGACCTGCAGCTGCTTGCCCGAGGTGGACGTGAAGCGCTGGTTCGTGCCGCCGTGGCAGTCCCACAGCTGACCCTGGGTGCCGTTGGCAGGGTTCGTGCCGCCGATGTCGACGCATCTGCCGGACGCGCCGCCCACGATCATGACGTTCTGCTGGCCGCCGGTGCCGCCGCCCTGCTGCCGGACGATCCACTTCGACTCGGCCGACCGGTTGCCCTGCGCGTCCACGACGTAGAGCCGGTACTCCCCGGCCGACGCCGGCACGGCGATGGACGTCGCGGTGCCGCCTGCCCTGGTCATCGTCGGACCGGCGACGAAGCTGGTCGTGCCCGAGGGAGCCAGCCAGACGGTCCTGGTCGCGTCGCCGGTGCTGCGGATCGGGATCGTGGCCGTGCCGCTGGTGACGAAGGTGCTGGCCGGCAGCGCGTAGTTCGGCACGCCGACCTGACCCGGCACCGCGAGGTCGCGGTACGCGTCCTCGAGCCCGGAGTTCACGGCGATGCCGTACGCCGCGGCCGGCCAGACGTAGTCGGCATACACCAGGATGTCCTGCACGGTGCTGTTCGGCAGCGTCTTGTTCGACACCTTGTTGATGGCCCCGTACGTCTGCGTGAGGCTCAGGTCGTGCTTACGCCCCCAGTCGTCGGAGTTGATGAGCCACGTGACGTTCTTGTCCACGCTCAGCACGTTGTCCTTGAACGTGATGTACGCCGATCCTTCATCCGGATGGAGTCCGTACTTGTGACCGGACGGGACGCCCTCGAGGTAGTTGTCGGTGATCATGGTCCCCGGCTGGCTGCCCAGCGTGTAGATGGGTGCCGTGTCGCTGAGGCGCTGCACCGTGTCGATGATGTGGTTGTAGCGGATGGTGTTGTTCCTTGCCGTGGTCGTCGGCCGGTTCGGCGCGATCGAGCCCGCCGATCCGTCGAAGTTCCACCAGCCCCAGCCCAGGGTGATGCCGGCCCATGGAGCTTTCTCGATCCGGTTGTGCTCGATGGTCAGCGTGTCGGCGAAGTATGCCGAGATGGGGCTGTGCCCGTTGAACAGCACGGCGCTGTCGTAGAGGTAGTTGTTCCTGATCTCGATGTTCTTGCTGAGGCCTTCGACCTGGGCGGCATACTTCTCACGGTTCGTCGACGTGCCGTCGCCGATGTAGATGTGCTGCGGATGGCCGACCGTGACCGCCGAGCCGGCGATGTCGTTGGTGAAATTCCCGATCAGCCGGCTGTTCTGCACGTCGTTGACCATGTTGATGCCGTCGACACCCGTGTGCTGGATCCGGTTGCGTTCCAGCAGGATCCCGTCGGCGTTCTCGATCTGGACGATGCCGGGCGCGACGTCGACGTTGCGGTAGTAGTAGTCGTGGAAGTTCCCCTTCGCATACGCGAAGGCACCGAGATTGCCCTGCTGCGCCTGCTTGAAGGCGGAGCCGGCGACGTTGAACAGGTTCCAGTCCGAGTGCTCGACGGTGAGCCCGGAGAACGTGATGTTCCGGACGTGGCTACTCGTGGACTGACCGGCGATCCGCAGCGCGGTGGTGACGTTGTTCGGCGCGAACACCGGTGCGGTCGTCATGTCTTCGGAACTGGCCTTGTAGTAGTACAAGACCCGGCTCGTCTTGTCGAAGAAGAACTCGCCCGGCGTGTCCAGGAACTCGTAGGCGTTCATGACCTTGTGGCTGCCGCCGGCCTGGGCGTCGCCGTTGTACGCGCCCTGGGCGATCGCCGCGCCCGGCTGCTGGAAGAGCGCCACCCGGTTCGCACCGTCCGCACTCGTGGTGACCTGGCGGACCCCGACGATGGCGGTGGTCCAGGTCGTCGCCGTCTCGATCTCGATGTCGTCCTGGTTGCGGGCGACGGCCGGGAAGTCCGCGAGGCTGTACTTGGAACCGTCGCACTCCGAGCCGGACTCCCACGCCCAGGCGGCCTGTCCCGCGCTGACGGTGTAGGTGCCGTAACACCCGGCCGAGTTGATGGTCTTGGTGGCCATGACCGCCCGCTTGCCGTTCACGTACAGCGACCGCAGCTTGTTGCTCCGGTTGAGCGGGGCCTTCCAGATGTTGCCGCTGTGCTGCGTCCAGCCGGTGACCTGAACTCCGGCTTCCAGCACCGGACGCTCGTTCTGGTAGGCGGCGTAGACGACGCGGTAGCCGTTCGTGCCGGAGTCGCTCGGCGTGAACTCGATGGTGCTGGTGACCGGATAGCTTCCGCCGCGGAGGTACACGTAGATGTCGCCGGTCATGTTCGCATTGGCGGTGCGCACGACGTCCCGCGCGCGCTGCACGGTCTTGAACGGCGCCGCGATCGTGCCGGCGTTGGTGTCGCTGCCGTCGGGGGCGACGTAGAACGTCGCCTGGGTGGCGGCCGCGGCCGGCGGCGGTCCCGCGATGGCCGGCAGCAGCACGGCGGCGGCGGACACGGCAACCGCGATGAGCGACCTTCCAGTGGTGCGGAGCGCTGACTTCACCTCTCGGTCCCTTCTTTCCTTGCCCATCGACGAGGCCCGGCCGCACGTACGTTTCGGCGGTGAGCCACACATTCCACGTCTCGATGCGCGACCGCACCACCTCGTGGTCACGCGGGGAACTCCAGGCGCAGCATCGTCCAGGACACCGCCGGCAGCTCGACCCCGCGCTCGTCAGCGGCGGCTCCAGCGCTGGTTGGCCGCCGCGGTGCAGGTCCACAGGATGACCTTGCTGCCGTTGGCCGTGGCCGCGCGGTCCACGTCGAGGCACAGCCCGGACCGGGCGTCGCGGACCGTGCCGTCGGCGTTGAGGTTCCACTGCTGGTTCAGGCCACCGTTGCAGTCCCACAACTGGACCTTGGCGCCGGCGGTCGCGTTCAGCGGCGCGTCCAGGCACTTGCCGAGGGTGCGCAGTGACCGGCCGTCGAGGGTCCACTGCTGGTTCGCCGCGCCGTGGCAGTCCCACAGCTGCGGCTGGGTGCCGTTGGTGGCGCTGCTGGCGGGCACGTCCAGGCAGCGTCCGGAGGCGGCGCCGACGAGCGTGGTGGTGGCGCCGGTACTGGTCGTCGGGCCCGGCGAGGTGGGGGTCGGGGAGGTGGGGGTGCCCGCGCCGTCCAGGCCGAGGAAGGCGACGGCGTACGCGAGCTGACCGGACATCGGCAGCTGGTGCCCGACGCCGCCGATGCTGATGCCCTCGACGGTCGCCTGGGTGCCGGTGCTGCCGTAGCGGGTGCGGGTCCAGTTCGACTGCGGATGATCGGTGAACGCCGGGGTCTGGCCCAGCCCGTTGAGGTTCGTCCACTGCTTGACCGCCTCGCCGAAGTTCGGGTAGGCGATGGTGGTGTCGGTCGTGCCGTGCCACAGCTGCATCCGCGGGTAGCGGCCGGTGTAGCCGGGGTACATCGCGCGCGCGGTGTCGCCCCACTGCTGGGCGGTGCGGATGATGGTGCCGCCGGAGCACTGGCTGTTCCACAGCGATCCGTTGGTGGTGGCGAAGCAGCCGGCGGGGACGCCGGAGAACGCGGACGCGGCGGCGAACACGTCGGGGTACTGCGCGGCCAGGACGTTGGTCATCATCGCACCGGAGGAGAAGCCGGAGACCACGATGCGCGACGCGTCGATCGGGTGGTTCGCGCGGGCGTAGGCGACCATCGACATGATGCCGGTGGAGTCGCTGCCGCCGTTGCGTTGCAGGGCCGCCGGCGTCGACACGTCGAAGCAGTTGCCGCTGCGCGTCGCCTCGGGCAGCACGATGATGAAGCCGTACCGGTCGGCCGCGGTGACGTAGTCGTGGCCGTTGCCGTTGAAGATGCCGCCGGCGGAGCCCCCGCAGTAGTGCACGAGCACGAGCAGAGCCGGCCGGGGGGCGACGTTGACCGGCACATAGATGTACATGTTGAGGCCGGTGGGATTGTTGCCGAAGTTGGTGACCCGGGTCATCCCGGCAGCCGCCGCCGGCCGGACCGCCAGCAGCACGGTGGCGATCATGAAGGGTAGTGCCGCGGCGAGCAGCAGCACCCGGAACTTGCGTCGCATCAGGATCTCCTTGCTGCGGTATGCGCTCAGAGCGCGGTCACGGTCCACTGGTTGTTGGTGTTGGTGTTGGGCGCCCACAACGCGACGGTGGAGCCGGCCGAGGCGTTGCCCATGCCGTCCAGCGCGGTCCCGGTGCCGCGGTTGATGATCTGCCGGCGGCCGTTGCCGGTGTCGTTGAGCCGCCATTGCTGGTTGACGCCGCCGGTCCAGGTCGCCTGCCGGCACGGCGCGCCGTTGGCGGTGTTGCCGGCGCTGTCCAGCACCAGGCCGTTGGTGCGGTTGACGATGCGGACCCAGCCGCTGCCGAGGTCGGCCAGCTGCCACTGCAGGTTGCTGCTGCCGTCCCAGTTCCATTGCTTGAGCACGGAGCCGGAGGCGACGTTGCCGCCGCTGTCGAGCACCAGTCCGGTGGTCGCGTTGCCGATGCGCACCCACGTCTGCGCCTGTACCTGCGCCGTCACGCGGTAGCTGCGGCCGGCCAGGCCGGGCAGCTGGACGACGTCGGCCTCCGGCCGGGTGACGGTGACGGTGCCGCCGGTGGTGGTGTCCACGACCGTGACCGTGCCGGTGAGCGACCGGCTGCGGACCTTGACGGTGCCGTCCCGGTCGAACCGGATGGTGATCTCGGCGGCCTGACCGCCGCTCCATCGGGCGCCCACGGTGTAGCCGCCCCGGCCGCGCAGGCCCTGCACCTGCCCTGCGGGCCAGGCGGCGGGCAGCGCCGGCAGCACGTGCAGCTCGGAGTTGTGGCTGTGCAGCAGCATTTCGGCGATGCCTGAGGTGGCGCCGAAGTTGCCGTCGATCTGAAACGGCGGGTGCAGGTCGAACATGTTCGGCGCGAGCCTGGCCGTGGTCACCAGCAGGCGCAGCAGGTCGTGCGCGCGGGTCCCTTCCTCCAGCCGGGCCCAGTAGTTGATCTTCCAGGCGAGGGACCATCCGGTGCCGTCGTCGCCGCGCAGCTCCAGGGTGCGGCGAGCGGCGTTGTACAGCGTGGGCGTGCCGCGCTTGGTGATCTGGTTGCTGGGGTGCAGGCCGTACAGGTGCGAGACATGCCGATGGTTCTGCTCGGTCTCGGTCCAGTCGTACAGCCACTCCTGGATGTTGCCGCGGGAACCGACCTTCATCGGTGCGAGCCGGTCGCGGGTGGCCAGCACCCGGGTCCGCAGGTCGGCGTCGACGCCGAGCACCTGGGCGGCCTGCGCGACCGCGTTGAACAGGTCCCGCAGGATCTGGTTGTCCATGGTCGGCCCGGCACACACGCTGACACCCGAGTGGTGGGCGAGCTCCGGGGAGTTGGACGGGTTGGTCACCAGGTAGCGCAGCGACGGCTCCTCGACCAGCGTGTCGAGGAAGAACTGCGCGGCGCCCTTCATCGCCGGGTAGTTGGCCTGCAGGAAGGCGACGTCGCCGGTGAACTGGTAGTGCTCCCAGATCAGCGTGGACAGCCACGCGCCTCCGGTCTGCCACATGCCCCACAGCGCGCCATCGACGACCGACGAGCCGCGCCACCCGTCGGTGTTGTGGTGGGTCACCCATCCCCCGGCGCCGTACTGCACCTGGGCGGTGCGGGCGCCGGTCACCGCGAGCTCACGGATCATGCCGAACACCGGCTCGAAGCACTCCGCGAGGTTCGTCGTGTCCGCCGGCCAGTAGTTCATCGGCAGGTTGGCGTTGAGCGTGTACTTGGAGTCCCACGACGGGCTCAGCGAGTCGTTCCAGATGCCCTGCAGGTTCGCCGGCTGGGTGCCCGGCCGCGAGGACGAGATCAGCAGGTACCGGCCGAACTGGAACAGCAGGGCCGAGAACTGCGGGTCGTCGGTGGAGGCGTGCCGGCTGATCCGCACGTCGGTGGGCTGGTCGGCGGCGGAGGTCCGGCCGACGTCCAGCGTCGTGCGATTGAACAGCTGCTGATAGTCCGCGACGTGCCGGCTGCGCAGCTGGTCCCACGTCCGGGCGGCGGCCGCGTCGAGGAAGGCGCGGGCCCTGCCCTGATGATCCCCGCTCGTGTCACGGTAGTTGACGTAGCTCGTGCCGATCGACACGAGCAGCGTGACGCTGTTGGCCCCGCGGACCTGCAACGTGCCGCCGGAGCTGCTGACGGTGCCGCCGTCGGCGACCGCGCGGGCGAGACCGCGGAACCTCACCTTGCCGGTCAGCCCGCGCTGGTCGCCGCAGACCCCGTCGACGGCTGCGGTCACCGCGTCCGGGCTGGACAGCGTCGTGCGCTGGGGGCTGTCGAACGCCGCGGAGAAGCTGATCGACCCGGCCCGGTCCGCGGTCAGGCGGACCGCGATCACCTGGTCCGGCGCGCTGGCGAGCACCTCCCGCCGGAACCGCACACCGTTCTGCAGGTAGCTGACGCCGGCCACGGCCGTGGTCAGGTCCAGGAACCGCGTGTACTGCGACACGCCGGAGCCGCCTGCGGCGAACGTCAGCCGGAGGTTGCCGGCGGTCTGGTACGCCAGCTGTGCCGACGGGATGCCCAGCAGGTTCTGGTCGATGAGGGTCTGTGCCTGGCCCCACTGGTTGGCGAAGACCAGCTGCCGGATCTGCGCCAGCGCGCCGGCGCCACGCGGGTTGCTCTGGTCGTAGGGGCCACCGGCCCACATGGTGTCCTCGTTGAGCTGCAACCGCTCCACGTCGACGTTGCCGAACACCATGGCGCCGAGGCGCCCGTTGCCGACCGGAAGGGCGCGCAGCCAGTCGGTGCCGGCGGCCTGCTCATACCACAGTGCGAGGCCGTTCGCGGCGCCGACCTCCGGCGGGGCCGCGGCCCACGTCGGCGACGCCGCCCAAGGCAGTGGCAGCGCCGCGCCGGCGATCACGGCACCGGCGATCAGCACCTGCCTGCGGGTGGCGTCGGACAACGACGGGGTGCGGCGTTCGGTGTGCTCGTGCTGCACGGGCTGCTCCTTTTGCCGTGGCGGATCGGCTGGTCGAGCGCGAGTTGCTGTCGTTCCGAGTTGCGTGTTAGCGCTAACAGGGTGCTCCGCAAACGGCGGAATTCCGCAAAGCATCACGGTTGGCGGCACACACACAGCGAGCGTCGGCGGGAGCGCTCGCATCTCGATTCGCGAGGTTGCCAGAAGCATGCGGCACAATCAAGTTCTGTCTGGCACATCCCGTTTCGAAACTCGCCGATCAGCCTATCTCCGCAGCTCAGCCACCTATAAAACATGAACCGGAGGATGAAACCTGCAATCTCGACAACCGACCTCCGGCGGCCGCCGCGGATAACAATTTCCGACCACGCAATTTCGGTTATCCGGAACCGGATGCGACGGTCGCATCAATAGCACCCTTGACGGGGAATGCCGCTTCACGCAGATTGGGTTGCCGTGACATTCCACGACGGCATGCGCGAATACGATGCACCGACATACCCGGGGTCCGCGACGGGATCGCGTGACCAGCTCGCCATCCGCCGCGGCAATCTCACCCGGATCCTGCGCCACATCCGCACCAACGGCCCGCGCTCCCGCGCCGTGATCGCCACGGCGACGGGACTGCACAAGACCACCGTGTCCAGTCTCATCGAGGAGCTCCTCGACCTGCGGCTGGTCCGGGAGATCGGCATGGATCACTCCGGCGCCGCCGGGCGGCCCGGCCGCAGCGTCGCGCTGAGCCCAGACGTCGGCGCGGTCGGCGTCGAGATCAACGTCGACTACCTGGCGGTGCACGGCAGCGATCTGGCCGGCCGGACCATCTTCGAGCACCGGACCGCGTTCACCAACGTCGCCCGCGGCGTCGAGCAGTGCCTGGACGACATCACCGAGGCGGCCCGGCAGGCGCTGGAACACCTACGGCGGTGCGGCGTCACGCCGGTCGGCCTCACCGTGGCCGTGCCCGGCCTCATCGACGTCGCCCGAGGCGTGGTCGTGCTGGCACCCAACCTCGGCTGGCACGACGTGCCGATCGTCGACCGCCTCAGCCACGGCCTGCCGCCCGGACTGTGGATCGGCGTGGACAACGACGCCAACCTCGCCGCCCTCGCCGAGCACACCTGGGGCGTCGCCGCCGGCACCGACAACCTCGTCTACCTCACCGGTGAGGTCGGCGTCGGCGGCGGCGTCATTCTCGACGGCCGGCTCCTGCGCGGCGCGGACGGCTTCTGCGGAGAGGTCGGGCACATGCCGGTCGCGCCCGACGGGCAGCGGTGCGGATGCGGCCTGATCGGCTGCTGGGAGACGAAGGTCGGCCTGGCGGAGCTCGTTCGCATGGCCACCCCGGACGCCGCGTACGACCTCGACCGGCAGGTCGACACGGACCGCATCAGCGATCCGCAGGAGCGCGTCGCGGAGGTCGCGCGGCGGCTGGCGGCCGGCGACCGGGCGGCGGTCGACGCCGTCGCCGAGATCGGCACCTGGCTCGGGCACGGCGGCGCGATCCTGGTCAACCTGTTCAACCCGCGGGTCATCGTCCTCGGCGGCTACTTCGCCGAGCTGGCCGACCACCTCATCCCCGCCGCGCAGGCCAGGCTGGCCCGGCTCGCCGTCGCGAGCCCCGTGGCCCGCTGCCACTTCGTCGCGTCGCATCTGGGCTTCACCGCGGCGGCGCGCGGCGCGGCCGGCGTCACGCTCGACCGCATGATCGAACATCCGACGACCGTCCTCGCCGCGGCCGGCCGGTGACCCCGGAGGCGGTGCGCAGGAGTCTGTCAGGAGCGGGGCGCGACGATGCCGGCGTCGTAGGCGTGGATGATGGCCGCGGCGCGGTCGCGGACCCCGAGCTTGAGGAAGATGGCCGAGATGTGGCCCTTGACGGTCCGCTCGGCCAGGAACAGCCCTTCGGCGATCTCGGCGTTGTTGGCCCCGGAGGCCACCAGCCGGAGCACCTCCAGCTCGCGGTCGCTCAACGGCTCGACCGAGCGGGCGGGGTCGGTGGCGCCAGGCCGCCGCCGGAGGGTGCCCATGACCCGGTCGGCGACGCGGGGATCGAGCCACACACCGCCGCGGGCGGTGATACCGACGGCGCTGACGATGTCGTCGGCCGGGGCGTCCTTGAGCACGAACCCGGCAGCCCCGGCATCGAGGATGCCCCACAGGGCCTCGTCGTCCTCGAACGTGGTGAGCGCCAGCACCCGTGGCCCGTCTTCGTCGGTTGCTCCGCCGACCAGTTCGCGGGTCGCCTCGATGCCGTCGAGCACCGGCATGCGGACGTCCATCAGTACGACGTCCGGGCGCAACATCCGGGCCGCTTCGACACCGGCCCGTCCGTTGGACGCCTCGCCGACGATCTCGAGGTGTTCCTCGGCCGAGAAGATCAGGCGCAGGCCGGCCCGCACGAGCTCCTGGTCGTCGACGAGCAGGAGCCGGATCATCGGCCGGCCTCGGTGTTGACCGGCCGCAGGTGTTGCAGGGGAATCGATGCTTCGACCAGCCAGCCGTCGTCGTCGGGTCCCGCCGAGAACGTGCCGCCGAGGGCCGCGAGGCGTTGGCGCATGCCGTCCAGACCAGTCCCGCCACCAGTCCCGCCGCGCCCGTTGCGGCTGCCGCGGCCCGATGGCACCGGCGCGGGCCCGTTGCGGACCGAGATGGCCAGGTTGTCTGCGTCATCGGCCGACACCCGCACGATGACGTCGGCGCCTGGGGCATGGTGCTCGGCGTTGCTGAGCGCTTCCTGCACCAACCGGTAGGCGGCGAGGCCGGCGTAGGGACCGACGGCCGTGAGGTCGCCGGTCACCTCGGCGCGCACCGGCAACCCGGCCGTGGCCGCGGTCTGTGCCAGAGCGGCGATGTCGGCGGCACGTGGCTGTGGCGGGTCGGTGCCGTGTTCGCCCGGTGCCCGTAGCAGCCCGACGATGGCCCGCACGTTCTGCAGGCTGCTGCGGCCGACCTGCTCGGCTCGCTCGAGCGCCTCGGCCGCCGCGACCGGATTCTTGGAGAGCACCCGCTGGGCCCCGGCGACATTCAGGAGCATCACCGTCAGGCTGTGACCGACCACGTCATGGACATCGCGGGCGATCCGCTGGCGCTCCTGAGCCGCGGCCGCGTCGTTCAGGTGGGTCTGTGCCTCCCGCAGGGCGGTGGTGAGCTGCCGCTCGCGCCGCAGGACGCGGCCGAGACACCATGCGATCAGCCCGCCGGTGGCGAAGAAGCCGGTCACTTCGCGCTCTTCGCTCCAGCTGGCGCCCTCCACGATCGGGATGAGGACCGGGAGAACCACCACCGCGATGACGGTCGCCATGATCTCCGCGCCCACCGACTCGCCGGTCGCGGCCAGCCACCCCATCCCCAGCAGCGCGAGGAACGTGCCGCCAGGGGCATGGCCGGCAACCACGAGCACGCCGGGGACGACGACGCCGGCGAACGCCATGGACCAGGGCCCGATCCGCACATCGCCGGCCACGATGGCCCACGGGACCAGGCAGGCGACCACACCCGCCGCCGCGCCGGCCGACAGCGGCGTGGTCGCGAGGACGAGGACCGCCGCCACGAGCGCGGCCAATGGGAACGCGAGCCCGGTGGCGAACGTGCCACCCCACGACCGCACCGTCACCTGATCCACGCGAGCAGCGTACGACCAACCCGCTGCCGCTGGCACCGTCCCGTGGTACCGGTCGGACCGGTCGGTGGGCCGTGTCCCGAAACGGTCCGCAGATCGATGTGGCCGCCGGGCCCGCCGCCGCACGATGGGCCGATCCCCGACCCCGGCAGCTGGAGGCTCATCATGTTCACCCGACTCGGTCAACTCGCCGTCCGCCGGCGCCGGCTGGTGCTGGCCTTCACCGTTCTGTTCATCGTCGTCGCCGGCGTCGCCGGGGTCGGCGTGTTCGGCGCCCTCGACGATGCCGGCCTCACCGACCCCGGCTCAGAGTCGTACCGCGCCCGGCAGTTCCTCGAAGAGGATCTCGGCGTGCGCAAGCATGAGGCCGTCCTGCTGGTGCAGGCCGCCGGTGGTGGCGCCGACACCGACGACGTCGACGACCCGGCCGTCGCCGCGGCGGCCACCCGCCTCACCGAGTCGGTGCGGGCCGATGCGCATGTCGCCTCCGTCAGCTCCTACTGGTCGCTGGACGGCGGCGACCCCCGGCGAGCGACGTTGCGCTCGACCGACGGCTCCGCGGCCCTGGTCGTGCTCGACCTCGCCGGCACCGACGACGAGGTCAAGGACGCGGTCGTGGCGATCCGCGACCGGTACGCCGGAACCGACGGTCCGATCACCGTCGGCGTGGGCGGGGCCGCGGCAATCGACGTCGCCATCGGGGATCAGCTCGACACCGACCTGATCCGGGCCGAAAGCCTTGCCGTCCCGGTCACGCTGGCGCTGCTGGTCCTCGTGTTCGCGGGCGTGGTGGCCGCCGCGCTCCCGCTGGCCATCGCCACGGTGTCGGTGACCGGCGCGTTCCTGGTCCTGTACGTCATCTCCCGGGTGACCGACGTGTCGGCCTACTCGATCAACCTCACCACCGGCCTCGGCTTCGCCCTGGCCATCGACTACTCGCTGTTCATCGTGACCCGGTTCCGTGAGGAACTGGCCGCCGGCCGGTCAAGCGACGAGGCGGTCGTGCGTACCGTCGAAACCGCCGGCCGGACCGTGGCCGTCTCGGCGCTGACGGTGGCGGCCTCGCTGTCGGCCCTGCTGGTGTTCCCCCTCTACTTCCTCAGGTCGTTCGCCTACGCCGGCGTCGCCGTCGTCGTCGTTGCCGCGGCCGGCTCGTTGCTCAGCCTGCCGGCGCTGCTGGCCGTCCTGGGTCCTCGAGTCAACGCCTGGTCGCTGCGGCGCACACGCCACCCGCGCCGGTTCTGGCACCGCTTGGCCGGCCTGGTCATGCGCCGGCCCGTGCCGGTGGCGACCGGGGTGGTCGTCCTGCTCCTGCTGCTCGGCGCTCCGTTCCTCGGAGTCAACCCCGGCCTGCCGACCTACCAGGCGCTGCCGGCGTCCAGCGAGGCCCGGCAGGTGGCCGACGTCCTGGCCACCCGCTTCGCCGGCAACCACAGCGACCAGTTCGCCGTCGTCCTGCCCGGCGTGGCGGCCGGCGACGCGACTGCCTTCGCGGACGATGTGCGGACCGTCCACGGCGTGGCGTCGGTGACGGTACAACAGGCCGAGGCCGGCTCGTGGCTCACCGTCACTCCCTCGGTGCCGCTCCGCTCCGCCGAAGGTGAAGACCTGGTCAAAGACCTGCGGGGCCTCGACGCCCCCTTCGCGTTCGGGGTCGAGGGACACGCCGCCGAGCTGGTGGACACCAAGGCCGCCATCTACGACCGGCTGCCGCTGGCCCTGGGCATCATCGCTCTGGCCACCATCGTGCTGCTGTTCGCCGCGTTCGGCAGCGTTCTGGTGCCGGTCAAGGCCGTCGTGCTCAACCTGCTGTCGCTGACCGCCACGTTCGGCGCGATGGTGTGGGTGTTCCAGGACGGCCACCTGTCGGGCATCCTCGGCTTCACGGCCACCGGGCAGCTGGATGTGACCATGCCGATCCTCATGTTCTGCATCGCCTTCGGCCTGTCCATCGACTACGAGGTGTTCCTGCTCTCCCGCATCAAGGAGGAGTACGACCGCATCGGCGACAACACACGGGCAGTGGCCACCGGTCTGGAGAAGACCGGCCCGCTGGTCACCGCCGCCGCTGCCGTGCTGGCCATCAGTTTCACCGGGTTCGCGGCCGCCGGGATGAGCTTCATGAAGCTCATGGGCGTCGGCCTGGCACTGGCCATCATCATGGACGCCACCATCATCCGAGGGCTGCTGGTCCCGGCGTTCATGTGCCTGGCCGGCCACGCCAACTGGTGGGCGCCGGCACCACTGCGGAGACTGCACCGACGGTGGGGCCTCAGCGAAGCGCCCACCACCCCCAGCGACGCGACGATCAAGGCGGGACGGACCTGCGGGGGCCGCGTACGCCGCAATGATGGCTCACGGCGTGCTGCTCGGGATTGACTTCGGCACCTTGAGCCGGGACGAGTTCGAGCAGCTCGCCGAGCCGGTCATCGCGCGGACGGTCACGGTGCCCGCGTCGCGGTGTGCAGCGCGGGCATCGGGCTGTCCGACGGATGAGGCTGCCCGCCGATGCCGGGTCGCAGGAGACTGTTGCGCAGGCGGGTGCAACGGCCGCCGGCCCGGCACCCGTGCCGCAGGGCTCCCCTCAGGGCGTCATGCAGCTGGCGCCGGCCTCGCCGACGGCAGGCCGCGCACCGCGCTCAGACGGCCCTCGGTATCGTGTTCGACCGCTGACGACCCGGTTGCCGGACGTTGCCGCTAGAAATTGCTCAGCACCGAGCTGAAGATCTTGTCGACGCTGGCCGGGTCGCGCGCGTCGTAGGCAGCTGCCCGCGACACTTTCGCGATCTGTTCGAGCGTGTCCAGGTCGGCCTCCTCGCCGAAGGCGATCCCGAAGATGCGGACCGAGTTCTCCAGGGGTGACCCGTCCAGGTCGCGGAGCAGCTTCGCCCGGTCGTTGTCGGCCGGATACTCGTTGCGCCCATCGGTGAGCAGCACGACCGCGTTGATGCGGTCGGCGTCCAGCCGTCCCCGCATGTACAGGTCGGCGGCCCGGGTCGTGTGGTACAAGGCCGTGCCGCCATCGGCGCTCAGCCCCCGGATGATGCCGGTGAGTTGCTGCTTCGCGTCACCGACGCGCGACATCGGCAGCCGCTCGGTGTAGGGCTGCGCACTGTTCGGTCGCTGCCCCGTGAACGTCCACAGTGCCACCTCGTCGTCGGGATGCAGCAGGTCGAGGCTCGCGATCGCCGCGTTCTTCGCGGCTTCCAGCTTGCTGATGTCACCGGCCGCCTGCTCCTTCATCGAGCCCGAGACGTCGAGGACGAGCAGCACCCTCGCCTTCTTGCGCAGGTCGTCCCAGCCGGCGAGGATCTTGTCCAGGACCTCTCCGACGGGTGGCTGGATCAGGCTGAGCTTCTGCCCGGCCGGGATCTGCAGGGTCCGCGTCAGTTCGGGGCCGGCGTTGCCCTGGTGGTCGCGGAAGCCCAGCGCCGCGAACGCCGCCTGCTGGGCCGGCCGCTGCAGGAACGCGAGGAAGTCCGCGGCCGCCTCCCGTTGCGCGTCACTGGCCGAAGGCAGCACCACATACGGGTGGTCGAGCATCAGCGTGCCGTCCCGCGGCACCATCGGCACGAGCGGCACCGTGGGCGGCTTGCCTGTCACCTTCGGGTCGCCGGTGGTGTTGCCCTTGTTGTACAGGAAGGTGAGCTGCTCCTGATGCACGACGGCGCTCACGTACGACATCGCGGCGCCCTTGGCGTCGGCCTCGGCCAGGTTGGCGAGGAACTTCACTGCGTCGTCGGTGTAGTGCAGGACGCCTGCCTCGACCCCGCGAACGAAGTTGATCACATTGGGCTGGGTGAGATCGGCCGGCGTCAGCTCTCGGGACAGTCCGGTCGCCGCGTAGTACGTGGCCACCGTCGCGGCCAGGCCGGACGTGGACCGGTGCGGGTTGTCCTTGCCGAAGGAGAAACGTCCCCACTCGGGGTGGCCGTACCGGCCCCACCCCTGCGGATCGGACGCCAGCGCTAGCACGTCGCTCCACCCGAACTCGCGGTCCGGCCAGCCGAACGCCTCCGCCATCGGCTTCGGCATCGAGATGACCAACGGGCTCTGCGCGATCGACGGCATCTGTGTGCCGGCCGGCGGCACCACCTGCTTGCCGACGGCGGTCTCCTGCTGGCGGGCCAACTGGAGCCACAGCGATGCGGTGGGCGTCCACACCTGCGGTGCCGGGCCACCGTCACGCTGTTCATCCCAGCCGGAGACAAGCGCCTGCGCCGCCGCGCCGGACGTGAGCCGGTGCACGGACACCGACGCGCACCGCTTGCCGCCGTACAGCGTGTCGGAGGCGTTGTACCGGCGCGCCAACTCGATCATCAGGTCGGCCTTCTCGGTCGACGAACTGACCTCGATGGGTTCACAGCCGGCCCGCTTGTCGGCACCCGCCTCCCCAGGGTCGCGACGGAGCACCACGTACGTCACCACGACGGCCACCAGACCGACGATCACCGCAACCACCAGCGGCATCCGCGTACGTGCCCCCACGACAACACCCATCGACGATCTCCTGTCCACCAGCAGAGCCCCGCATCGTAACCGACGGCCACAAACGGCCGAAGCCTGACCGTGTTCCTGTCGCGGACGCGTCAGAGGGTGGTGGGGTGGGCCCCTACAGTGCGCTCATGCCTACGAGTCGTCGTTGTGCCAAGTGTCAGTGTCCGCGCCTGTGGCACATCGATCCGGTCATGCTTCCCGAACCCGACAACCGCAACGTCGTCGATGTCCTGCCGGCCGTCACTCGGTGGGCTTCCGGATCGGCGGACGGCGGGAGCACAGGCAAGCGCATCGAGGCCGGGCGCTTCGAGGTGTGGATCTGCGTGGCATGCGGGTACACGGAATGGTACGCGCTCCAGGTCAACGAGATGCTCGCGTGGCTCAGCCGCAACACCAGCTCTGGCGTGCGCTACTACGACGCCGACGCGGCGGCCCAACCCGCCCCGCTCGGCTGACCTCGGGTCACGACCGGTCACCCGGGGGCGCTGCACCGTACGTGTCGCCACCTGTGTCTGCTGCGCGTTCGCCCGTCCTTTCACCCTCCAGGCCCGCGGTACCTACAGCCCGCAAAGCGGCCCAGACACGCCGGACACGCTCCCCGCCGACCTCGCTCTCTTCGGGCGTGATGCTGTGTCACCCCGGTTGAGCATTCCCGAGGAACGTCGGCGTTCGGCGCTGTTGTCGGCGGCATCATGGCGGTACAGCGGGAATCAGGGCCGCGTGGTGACAGTGTGGGGGTACGGCGTGCAATACGTGGCGGTCGAGCCGGTAGTCAACCGCGAGCGCGTGCCCGTCCTCGCGCAAGCGGTGTGGGACAACGCCCGTCAGGACCCGGATGCGGTGCAGTTCGTGCGCCCCGACCCGGATCCCCGGTCCTGGCCGGCTCCACCCGCTCCACGGGGCGGGACGTTGCCGGTGAGCTGTGCGGCCTTCCGCGATGACGTGCTCGCTGTCGCCCGCGGGTTCGTCGCCGCCGGTGTCGAGCACGGCGACCGGGTCGCGTTGATCAGCCGCACGAGGTACGAGTGGACCCTCGTGGACTACGCGCTGTGGGCGATCGGGGCGGTGACCGTTCCGATCTACGACACCTCCAGCCCTGAACAGATCGAGTTGATCCTGGCCGACTCCGACGCCGTGGGATGCGTCGTGGAGACCGATGACCACGCCGCGACCGTCATCGGCCTGCAGCACCGCCTGCCGACTCTGCGCATGGCCTGGCAGATCGATGCCGGAGAGCTGGTCGGCCTGGCCGAACAGGGCCGCACCCTCGACGAGACGCAGCTCGAGGCGCGCCGCGAGCGGGTGACCGATGCCGACGTGGCCACGATCGTGTACACCAGCGGCACGACCGGCCGTCCGAAGGGCTGCACGCTGACGCACCGCAACCTCTACTGCGACGCCGTCGGCGCGCTCGCGGTCCTGCCGCAGCTGCTGCACCCCGGGGCGTCGACGGTACTGTTCCTGCCCCTCGCGCATGCGTTCGCCCGACTGATCCAGGTGGGGATGGTGCAGGCGCGGGCGACGATGGTCCACAGCGCCGACATGGCCGGCGTGCTGAAGCAACTGGGCAGGCACCGGCCGACGTTCATCCTCGCCGTGCCCCGGGTGTTCGAGAAGATGCACGCGCAGGCCCGGCAGCATGCCGGCGAAGCCCACCGCGGCCGGCTGTTCACCGTCGCCGAGCGGGTGGCCGTGCGCTACAGCCACGCGCTGGACACGTCACGCGGCCCGAGCGCGCTGCTGCGGCTGGCCCACGCCGTGTGCGACGTGCTGGCGTATCGCAGGCTGCGGGCGGCGCTCGGCGGACGGTGCCGGACGGCGATCGTCGGCGGGGCGCCGCTGGGCGAGCGCCTGGGGCACTTCTTCCGCGGCGCGGGGATCACCGTCCTGGAGGGCTACGGGCTGACCGAGACCTCACCGGCGCTGACGGTCAACGCGCCGTCGGCGCAGCGCATCGGCACCGTCGGCCGTCCCCTGCCGGGGGTGGAGATCCGCATCGCCGACGACGGCGAGATCCAGGCGCGCGGCGACGTGGTCTTCCCGGGCTACTGGAACAGCCCGGACGCCACCCGCGCCACATTCACCGCCGACGGCTGGCTGCGCACCGGTGACCTCGGCAGCCTCGACCCGGACGGGTTCCTCCGGATCACCGGCCGCAAGAAGGAGATCCTCGTCACCGCGTCGGGCAAGAACCTCACCCCCGCGCCGATCGAGGACGCCATCCGGGCGCACCCGCTGGTCAGCCAGTGCATGCTGGTCGGCGACGGCCGCCCCTACGTGGCCGCCCTGGTCACCATCGACCCACAGGCGTGGACCCGTTGGCGCTCGACCCACGGCCAACCCGAGGCCTCACTCGCCGAGCTGCGACACAGCCCCGAGCTGCGCAGCGAGATCCAACCCGCGCTCAAGCAGGCCAACCGGGCAGTGTCGAAAGCAGAACAGGTCAAGACCTTCCGGATCCTGCCGCGCGAATTCACCGAGGCCGACGGAGAGCTCACCCCCACCCTCAAGGTCAAACGCAACGTCGTGACCGAGCGGTACGCAGCCGACATCGACGCCCTCTACCGCCGCTGACCCGAGCACGTCAGCGAAGGAGCACCTGGCAGATGCTGAACCCCTCGGCGCCTGCTGCTGGCCGGACGAGGACAACGTCACCGAGAAGGACGACGACGCAGGGAAGGAGGATCGCTGATGGGCTCCGGCTCCGCCACTGCCACCGTCCTCGCCGCGCTGGGTGAGGTCCGGGGATGGCAGGAGGACTTCTACCGGCATCTGCACCAGCATCCGGAGCTGTCCCACCAGGAGCAGCGCACCGCCGCTGCGGTGGCCGAGCGGCTTCGTGGCTGTGGATTCGACGTCCACGAGGGAATCGGAGGCACCGGTGTCGTTGCGGTCCTGCGCAACGGCGACGGCCCGAGCGTGCTGCTGCGCGCCGACATGGATGCGCTCCCGGTGCGCGAGCAGACCGGGCTGCCGTATGCGAGCACAGTTACCGCCACCGACCAGGACGGCAACGAGGTGCCGGTGATGCACGCCTGCGGCCACGACGTTCATGCCACCTGCCTGCTCGGCGCCAGCGCCCTGCTCGCGGGTGCGACCAGTGACTGGAGCGGCACCGTCGTCGCGTTGTTCCAGCCCGCGGAGGAACTCGGGGATGGCGCCCGACGGATGGTCGACGACGACCTGGCCGCGCTCGTCGGCAATGTCGATGTGGCACTGGCGCAGCATGTACTGCCGATGCCATCGGGACAGGTCGGGACCCGGCCGGGTCCGGTGCTCTCGGCAGCCGACAGCATGCGAATCACGGTCCACGGTCGGGGTGGGCACGGCTCGATGCCGCAGGCAACCATTGATCCCGTGGTGCTGGCGGCAATGATCGTCGTGCGCCTGCAGACCGTAATATCGCGCGGGGTCGCCCCGACGGACCCCGCGGTGCTCACCGTCGGCAGCATCCAGGCAGGCAGCAAGAGCAACGTCATCGACGACCACGCGATTCTCCAGCTCAACGTCCGCAGCTACAGCGACCGGACCCGGACCGCGATCCTTGCCGCGATCCAGCGGATCGTGGCCGCCGAATGCCAAGCCTCCGGATCGCCCAAGGGCCCGGACTTCGAGTTCTTCGACCGGTTCCCGCCCACCGACAACGATCCGTCCACCACCACGCGCGTGCGTGCCGCCTTCGAGCACGTGTTCGGCGACTCGGCACAGGACCTGCCCCTGCAGACCGCGAGCGAGGACTTCAGCGATGTTCCCCGCGCGCTGAACGTGCCATACACGTACTGGGCGATCGGTGGCATCGATCCTGACGCGTACCAAGCGGCGGCGGCCGCCGGGCGAATCGCCCAGGACATCCCCGTCAATCACTCGCCGAACTTCGCGCCCGTCATCCAGCCCACCCTCGACACCGGCACGAAAGCCCTTGTCGCAGCGGCTTTGGCCTGGCTCGCGGAGGACTGATGCCGGCACCGGCCCCACGGCGGCATCGACCAGGTCGGTCTTGAGGCGATCGGCGACCGCCGGCCGGTGGTGTCGGCGGCGACCAACAGGTCGATCGCCCGGCAGGCGTGGTCATCGTCCATCGTGGACGGCCCACCTCGCGCCGGTCAGGCAGCAGACGGGGTGTCACGAGCGCGTCGACGGTGCCGCGCACGTGCGGGGTCGATGACGACGCTGCCCGGCGGCTGGATGCGTTCGGATTCCTCGTCGTCGACGGCGGACCGTCCCGCGACCCGTACGCACCGAGGGCATCCATGCGGTCCGCCGGGCGTCTGTGCACCGATCCAGCCGTGCCGGCTGAACAGGCTCCAGGTCAAAGTCCAGGAATGCAGACTGGCGCCGAGATGGTCCACAACCAGCCCGCAGCCGTCGCACACCAGGCTGAAATCCGTGCCGTCCTGTGTGTGCAGCACCGTCATGCGAGCCACGCCCTTCCGGTCACGGGCGGACTGCGAACGTCGGCGCTCCACCCCGTGCATGTCATGCTCACCGGAGCGCATGGCGGTCGCCCATCGGAATTGTGACGATCGTACGACGCTTACCGTGACGGCTCACCCGGCGCCGGTGCGCCCGCGTCGACCATCTCGGGCAGGGCATCCGGCCCGGACAGCTGCACCAGGTGCCGTATCTGCGTCGACGGTCCCAGTAGGGTCAGCCGTCCGCCGAGGTCGCGCAGCCGGCGGTGCAGCTCGACGAGGAGGTCGACGCCGGCCGCGTCGACCGACGGGCACCGGGCGAGGTCGACGTGCACGTGGATCGGGCGCCGGCCCAGCGTGCCGGTGAGCATCGTGATGTACAGCGCCAGGTGTCCCATGTCGCGGGGATCCTCGACGACCGCGTCGAACCGCAGCGAACGACCGCGGGTCACGCCGTGCCTGCCCGGCCCGCGGCGAGCACGGCGATCAGCCGGTACCGGCCGCCGACCATCGGCATGACGTCGACACCCCCAGGTCTTGCCGCGCGGCGCGGCTCCGCCCAGCGCCGCTGACGCGATCCTCGCCGCGCGGCATGGCGGACACTCCTCATTCGTGTGACAGTTGTGCGACGAGGCAGGGGCGTGTCGCTTCCACACCGCCCGGCCGACTGGGTTCACCTGCCGGAGGTGGTGGGGCTCCCGGCGTCCCACCAGCGCATGTCCGCCCGGCAGGCGGCGATCAGGACGGCAGGACGAGGTCGGCGTAGTCGGCGGCCGTGAGGCGCCCGTCGGTCAGGGACGCGTCGGCGCGGGGCACGCGCAGCGGCTGCCCGTCGTGCAGGAAGGACACGGTGTCGACGTCGGCGCGGCTGGTCAGGGTGCACACGATCTGCCCGTAGGCAAGGACCTCGTCGCTGCGCCCGACCCCGTCGGACCGGCTGCCGACCTCGACCGCCGCGTCGCCGCCACGGACCTCCACCACTCCGGTCACCGTGATGCCGGTCAACGCGCTGGTGTAGCCGGCCTCCCGTTCGGCCGCGGTCGGGCCAGACAGCAGATCCCGAAGTTGCTCGTCGATCGCCGGCATCCGCTCGGCCGGGCGCCGGACCGCGACCAGGCCGGTGTCACGCACCAGGAACAGCAGTTCGGCCGGCCGGCCGGGCGCCGGGCTGGCGGTCTGCGCCGCGGAAGGGGTGCTCGCCCGGCCGCTCACCGTGATCGGCTGAGGGCTGTCCTCGGTCGGCACGCCACATCCGGCCAGCACCAGCGCCGACGCCAGCGCGGCGACGAGGGCCCGCACACGGCCGGTCACGACGGCTCCTTGCGCAGCTCGACCCGGAACCGTGCGCCGCCGCCCGGCCGGTCCAGGGCCACGGCCTGGCCGCCGTGTGCCGCGGCGTGCTGCGCCACCAGCGCCAGGCCCAGCCCGGCACCGTCGTCGTCGGTGCGGGCGCCGGCCGCGCGCCCGCGCACGAACCGGTCGAAGATCATCGTCTTGTCCTCCGGGCTGACGCCGGGACCTTCGTCGTCGACCTCGATGAACCACCGGTCGTCGCTCGCCCCGACCCGGACGGCGGTCGCCCCGCCGCCGTACCGTGCGGCGTTGTCCAGCAGGTTGCCGATGATCTGTTCGATGCGGCGGCCGTCCACCAGCCACACGTGCGGTGTGTCACCGACGGCCTTGACGAGGTCCGGCGCCAGGTTGCGCGCCTGACAGGCACGCCGCGCGACCGCGACGACGTCGACCTCGGCGCGATGGGCCGGCTGGTCGCTCTTCGCCAGCTCGATCAGGTCGTCGACGAGGGCCAGGAACCGGTCGACCTCCTCGACGATCAACCCGACCGCCAGCCCGCTGCGCTGGTCGAGGTGCTCACGCCGGCGGGCCAGCACGCTGGCGGACGCGGCCAGGGTCTGCAACGGCGAGCGCAGCTCATGACTGACGTCCGCGGCGAACCGGCGGTCCTGCTCCAGCCGCTTCGCCAGCCGGTCCACCATGTCGTTGAACGAGGTGGTGAGCTGCGCCAGATCGGGCTCGACGGCCGGGTCGAGCCGGGTCGACAGGTCGCCGGCGGCGATCTCCTGCGCCGCCCCGGCCACCTGCCGCAGCGGCCGGGCCACGTACCGGGCGGCGTACCAGCCGAGACCCGCTCCAGCGACGGCGGTGAGCGCGGCGACGACCGTGAGCACCCAGCTCAGGGTCCGCAACGTCTGGTCCAGCTCCCGGAACTGGTCGACCTCGTACAGCGCCGCCGTGTCCGTCAACGGCACACCGACGACGAGCGCGGGGACCCCGTTGACCCGCACCAGCTGCTTGCCCGCCTGCCCCTGCTGGACGAGGCGTTGCAGGCTCATGGGCACCGCCTCGGTGGCGCCGTCGTCGGCGGCCCGGCCGAACCAGCCGCCGTCGCGGTACAGCATCGCCCGCCGGTTCCCGCCCGTGTCCAACGAGCGCAGCAGATCGGCGGCGTCGACCTGATCGGTGAGCACACCCTCCCGCAGGATCCGGGCGTCGAACGACACCGCACGCACCGACGCCCGCTCGCGCCCCTCCAACAGGTAACGCCGGGTCGCCTGGTATGACGCGAACGCCATCGACGCCGACAACAGCAACGCACTGACGGCGAACCCGCCGACGACCCGCGTCCGAAGCCCCGAACGTCTCATCGCTGCAGCTTGTAGCCCATGCCGCGGACCGTGACGAGCCGCTGCGGCGTCCGCGTGTCGCGCTCGATCTTCTGCCGCAGCCGCCCGACGTGAACGTCGACGAGCCGCTCGTCCCCGATCTCGTACTCCCACACCCGCTGCAGCAGCTGCTGGCGCGACAGCACCAGGCCCGGGTGCTCGGCCAGCTCGCACAGCAACCGGAACTCGGTGCGGGTCAACGAGACCGGCTCACCCTGCACCCGCACCTCGCCGGCCTCCGGTCTGATCTCCAGGTCGCCGAACACCAGCGTCGGCGCCGCGGCGGACACGGCACGCCCCCGGCGCCGCAGCGCCCGCAACCGCGCGGACAGCTCCTTCACCGCCACCGGCTTGACCAGATAGTCGTCGGCGCCGGCCTCGAGCGCGGCGACGATGTCGTGGGTGTCGTCGCGGGCGCTCACCACGACGATCGGTACGTCGTCGTGCCGGCGCATCTCCCGCACGCAGTCGAACCCGTTCATCCCCGGCAGCATGAGGTCCACCAGGACGGTGTCCGCCGGCGCCGCCCGTTGCGCCTCAAGGCCCTCCTCCGCGCTCGCGGCGGTCCGGACCAGGTAGCCCTCGTCTTCCAGGGCGAGCGCCAGCGACAACCGGATCCGGTCGTCGTCCTCGATCACCAGCACACCTGTCACCACTGGATCATGCCTTCCGGCGGCGTGCGTCCGTACGCGGGACCAGCGAGTACGGCGCGTTGCCACCCGATGGTCACGTCGTCCCCCGGTGCGGTCGTCGATCACCCGGTCCGGCCGGACGCGGGACGGGGGTCAGGTGACCGCACTCGTCGCAGGCGAGCCTGAAGTCGGTGCCGCCGAGGCTCAGCAGCGCGGTCACCGCGACTTGCCGGCCGCGGGCGCCTGCCACCAGCGCAGCTCCTGGACCTGCCGTTCGCGGGCGGCCCGCCTGGAACGGCGCTGCGGCATTCGGTGCCGTGGCAGATAGCCGGGCGGCCGCTCCGTGGCCAGCGGGACCTCCTCCAGCTGCGTCGGCACGACGGTCTGCATGCGGCTCCTCCAAGCGGCAGTGGCGCCCGTACGGGTCCCGTTCCGGCGCGTGCCGGTCGGCGTCGACGGGTGCGGGGTGACTCCGATACCTGGATCACCCTCTGCCGCGCATGTGGAGAAGTCCCCGCGGCAGTGTGACGGTTCTATGACGAAGCGTCCGGCGGCTCGCCCGCTGTACCGGTGACGTGCAGGACCCGGTCGACTCGGGCGAGTCGCAGGGTCCGGGCGACCTTCGGCGACAGGCCGCGAAGCGTCAGGCGGCCGCCGTCGAGCCACACCTTGCGGTGCACGTCGATGAGCATCTTGATGCCGGCGGCGTCGACGTACGCACAGGCGGTCATGTCGATGACGAGGTCGGCGGGGCGTAGCGCGGCGGCGTCGTCGAGCAGCGCCCGGACACGCGGTGCGGCACTGGTGTCGAGCGGGTCGGTGACCAGCACCTCGACCAGCCGCATCGCCGGTGTCTGTGCTATCGGCTGCATGTCGTCTCCCTTCGGGGCCGTGCATGCCAGCGTCGCCGCCCGGTTCGGCGGGCACCCTTCGACCCTGTGACAGTTGCGTGACATCCGACACCCGGCGGCTGCGGGCCGCGACGGACATCGGCTGCCGAGGCGCGATACGTCATCGGATTTCTTCCGTGGATGCTCCGGCCTTCAGGCCGGGGAGGAAACGGAACTCCTGCGGAGCAGGTCAGGGAAAGCCGATCTGCCGCCAGGGCGGATGGGCGTTTGCCCGGGTGCCACCGCAAGGTTCACCATCCAGGCGGTTATCGTGTGGGCCGTGTCCAGGGCTGTGAAGCGGGCGTTCAGGTACCGCTTCTACCCGACCCCTGGGCAGGCCGCCGAGCTTGTTCGGACGTTCGGGTGTGTCCGGCTGGTCTACAACCTGGCGTTGCGGGCCCGGACCGAGGCGTGGACGCTGCGCCAGGAGCGGGTCAATTACCACGCCACGAGCGCGATGCTGACCGGCTGGAAGAGGACCGGGGAACTGGCGTTTCTCAACGAGGTCTCCTGCGTGCCGTTGCAGCAGGCGCTGCGCCACGTGCAGGTGGCGTTCACGAACTTCTGGGCGAAGCGTGCCAGGTATCCGAC
>NZ_JBFAJA010000138.1:0-24797 GCF_040654975.1 Dactylosporangium sp. NPDC050588
AACGCAGAAGGCCGCTAATCTAGCGAAGATCGTCTAGCCGGAGCTGTCACGCATCATCTGACGCTGATCCGTAACGGATCAACTGGAGCCCGACAACGGCCAGACGCGGCCAGACGCGGTCCGTCCGGTCCCGCTTGATGCTTGACAGTCGCCACGCACTCCTCGCGTCTACGCCAGGTGGTGGTGTTGGCGTAGTTGTCCTTCTGGGGGTCTTCAGCGGGCAAAGTTAGAGACACTGAGGAGCTGCGGCAAGGTTCATGCAGCCTCAGCTTCGGCCATCAGCTCTGCCTGCCGGATGATCAGCTCGGTTGCCAGCGGTTCCTTGTTCGGGGGGTATCCGTGCTTGAGCAGGAGCCGCTTGATGCGCGTCCGTAACTTCGCGCGGACGGTCTCCTTAATTTGCCAGTCGGTCTTAGCATCCCTACGGACGATCGCGGTGAGTTCGTGCGCGATCAGGATCATGACCTCGTCCTTCATCGCCTCACGCGCCGACTCGTTGGTGGCAAGAGCATCATAGAAGGCGAGCTCGTTCTCGCTCAGGCCTGTTTCCTCACCGCGCTGCCGCTGCACGCGAATCGCTTTGGCGATCTCGACGATCTCGGAGATAATCTGCGCGGCGTCGATGGTGCGGTTCTGGTAACGGTTGAGCGCGTCCGACAGCATCTCGGAAAACTTGCGCCCAGCCACAACGTTTCGTCGGCCAACGATCCTGACTTCGCTGGAAATCATGCGGCGCACTGCCTCCAGCTGCAGCGACTTATTGTCAGACGCGGCGAACTTCGCGCGGAACTCGTCGTCGATCACTGAAATGTCAGGCTTTTCGAGCCCGGCCTCGGCGAAGATGTCGATGACCCCAGACCCGGCCATGTGCTCGCTAATGATTTGACGCACCGCCGTGTCGAGGACGGCCTCCCCGTCGGAAGAGCGATCGACCGCCTCAATCTTGGCGATTGACTGGCGTACGGCGTCGAAGAACGCCACGTCGTTACGGATGGCGGTCGCCTCAGCTGAGGTCGGCACGATCGAGAACAGCCGCTTGAGTCGCCCGGTGTGCGCCATGAACCGCTTCTTGAGTGACGGACCGTCCGCGACGTCGGTGTCGAACTCTCCTGCCTGGACGTCATCGCTGGTCTCCTCGACCCCGCGCTCTGACTCAAGGAGGTAGTCCACGGTGCCAGTGACCGCGTAGACAAATGCCCTTGCGTTTCCGGATCCGAGGATGGTGACCCAGTCGATGTCGTGCAGCAGGTCGGAGACGATCGCGTGCTCGGTGAGCATCTCGGGAATCGCGGCAAGGCGCACGTCCTCTCCGATGGCGCGGTCCTGCTTGTCGCGGTCGGTGTAGGTGGCCAGGGCGTCCTTGAGGTTCTCGGCAATCCCGATGTAGTCAACGACCAGTCCGGCCGGCTTATCCTTGAACGTGCGGTTCACGCGGGTGATGGCCTGCATGAGCCCAGCCGAGCGCATCGGCTTGTCCACGTACATGGTGTGCATCGGCGGGGAATCGAACCCTGTCAGCCACATGTCGCGCACGATCACGAGTTCCAGCGGGTCGTTCGCGTCAGACGCACGCGCCTTCATCACGCGGCGTTCCTGCTTGTTGCGAATGTGCGGCTGGAAAGATGCCGGGTCGGTCGCGTTGCCGGTGATGATGACCTTGACGACACCGGCCTTGTCATCGTCTGAATGCCACTCCGGCCGGAGCGCGACGATCGCTTCGTACAAGTCGACAGCAATGCGCCGCGACATCGTAACAATCATCGCCTTACCCATCAGCACCTGCTGGCGGGCCTGCCAGTGCTCAACGATGTCGGCAGCGAGCTGCTTGATGCGCTTGTCCGAGCCGACGATGGCCTCGACCTTTGCCCATTTGGACTTCAGGCGTTCGGCTATCTCCTCCTCCGAACCGACCGTGGCGTCGTCGAACTCGTCGTCAATCTCAGCCTTTGCGTCGTCGGGCAACTCGACCCGGGCAAGGCGGGGCTCGTAAAACACCTTGACCGTGACGCCATCCTCAATTGCCTGCGTCATGTCGTACACGTCGATGTACTCGCCGAAGATCTCCGCGGTCGAGCGGTCCCTCTCATCAATCGGCGTGCCGGTGAACCCGATGAACGACGCTTGCGGCAGCGCATCGCGTACGTTTCGAGCGAACCCGTCGATGACATCGTAGTTTGACCGGTGGGCCTCGTCGACCATCACCACGATGTTGAGCCGCTCCGACAGCAATGGGAAGGAGCGGCCGGCCTCGCGGTCCTCCTTGGCCAGGCCGAACTTCTGTAGAGTGGTGAAGATGATCCCGCCGGACTCCCGGCCAGCCAACAGGTCCTTCAGATGTTGGCGGGATTCCGCCTTAACTGGCGCTTCTGGCAGGGGTGAGCCCGGCTTGGACGGGGCGAACGTCTCGTCGAAGAGTTGGTCGTCCAGGTCGTTGCGGTCGGTCAGCACGACGAGTGTCGGGTTCTCCATCGCGGGGTGGGTCATCACCTTGCCCGCGTAGTACGCCATCTCGAGCGACTTGCCCGATCCCTGAGTGTGCCACACAACGCCGATACGACCGTCGGTCTCGACCGACTCCAGTGTCTGCTCGACTGCCCTGCTTACCGCCCAGTACTGGTGGTATTTCGCGACAGCCTTGCGCGTCTCGGTGCCCTCACCAAACGTGGCGACGAAGTGTCGAACCAGGTCGAAAAATACCTCCAGTCGGAACATGCCACGAGTGAGCACCTCGATCTGCGGTATGCGGTGACCGTCGAGGTTCTTGGGGTCACGGACATTTCCGTCGATTGTCTTCCACGCCGCCCAGTGGTTCCAAGGCGCGGAGAACGACCCCGCCAGCGCCTCGTAACCATCGGAGACGACGGCGACCTGGTTCCACTTAAATACGTCGGGGATCTGGCTGCGATAGGTCTGCAGCTGTCGGAATGCGCCACTTACCTTCGCGTACGCCTTCCCGACCCGCTTTAGCTCAAAGATCGCCATCGGCAGCCCGTTGACGAACAACAGTATGTCTGGACGTCGCGTCTTCTTCGGACCCTCGATCGAGAACTGGTTGACCGCGATCAGGTTGTTGGCCCGCGGGTTCTCCCAGTCGACCAACTGCGCACGGTCGGATCGCAGGCTGCCACCTGCGTCAAGGAACTCGACTGGGACCCCTTGGGTCAGGTAGCGGTACGCGGTCCAGTTCTCGGACTCCACCACAGGCGACTCGGTGCGTATCACGGTAGCCACGACGTCGTCGACCGCTGTCGGTGGCAGCCCCGGGTTCAGCTGCTGAACCTTCATGCGCAAGCGCGCGACTAGAACGACCTCGCGATAATCCCTTCGCTCTGCAGCGAGCTCGCCCGGCGCGATATCGGGACCGTAGACGTGCGACCACCCGAGTTCCTTCAGGATATCTAGAACCCAGCGCTCAAGTTCGTCCTCAGTTGGCCCAACCATCATGCCGCCGCCCTACCGAAAGAAACGCGAACCTGCCCAGACATCAGCGAAGGCAACAGTTCGTCACGAACCCGCTCAAGTCCGGCGATCTCCTCGCTTAGCTGAGCAACGACGTCGAAGGGTTGTGAAACGCGTACTTGGTCGGCCAGTGAGGGAACGGGAATCTCCGTCTGACCGAGGTGTGCCTTGGTGAGAGCGCGCCGTGTCGCACCTGCTGTGGACAGTGTGTCGAGGTATGCCTTCACCGGACGGCTTAGGAGCGCGAGCATCAGGAAGCGAGGGTCGACCAGGTCCTGCCTGGGGCGGACGATGGCTACATGCTGGCTGACCCGTGCCGGAAGAGCCCGCTCAGGAACGAGAACGGTCCTCGTCACCGATTCCCCAGTGATATTCACCAAGACATCACCCGGCTGCACAGTAACGCCAGCCAGCGCGTCCGCAGCTGCGACGGAGATCTTTGCAAGCCCGTCAAAGGAGAATTGGCCGTCGTATACGTTCTGCGATCGGATGAAACCGACGCCATGCTTTTGGTACACCTCCTTTCCGCCGCGCGGCGTGGCGCCGCTCCCGATCTTCTCGGTGATGTCGCTAAGTCTCCTAAGGCGCAGCTGTTCGCGCGAAACCAACTGATCGAACGCGGCACCTGCCAGTTCGAAGGCGGCAGCTACCAGCCTGCGGTTCGTATCGATCAGGTCGTCGAGGGCGCCGAGCACACCAGCGATCCGCCGCTGCTCATCCAATGGCGGGAGTGATACACGATAGCTCTCAATCTGAGTCTTGCTGATGTGTGGAATCGCTGTGCCCGTCTGTACCCCGAGGATGTGATCCGTGAACCGCTGCTCATAGAGAAGCCACTTGAGATATCCCTGATCGACTTTCTCTTTTGCTCGTAGCCGGGCGACCCGCTGAACGAGTAGAGCGCCAGCTGAACCCTCGCGAACGTCAGCGACCTTTAGTCCGGCTTCGATCCACGGGCGGTCCATAGCGAGAACTACGTCGCCCAACTCCAATCGGTACTGCGTGAACGATTCCGCATCTGACGCTGGCCAGCGTTGTGCCCCGTCCCAGCGAATCCTTCGTTGGATGACGTTATCGCCTCTCAGAAGCGGTACATCTTCAGGTTTTTGAGTGAACTGAGCGCTCTTGAAAGGGTATCCCGTGAGGATGTGGACGACATCTCCGAGCCTGGTCCACTCACGCATCTGCAACCACCAGTGAATCCAGAGCGACGAGGATTTTCTCCTGGAGCTGGTGGCGCTCCTTGAATCCGTCGCGGATCTCGGTCGTGAGGCGGGCGATCTTCTCATCGAGCGGTTCGCTGTCGTCGTCGATCTCTTGAGATCCGACGTATTGGCCGGGGGTTAGGACGTAGCCGTGGTTGGCAATCTCGGACGTCGACACGGAGCGGCAGAACCCGGGGATGTCCTTATAGGGCTTGTCGGTGCTGGTCTCGGTGCCTCGCCACGAGTGATATGTGTCTGCGATGCGCAGGACGTCGTCTGAGGCGAACTCGCGCAATGTGCGGGTGGTCATCGCCCCGAGCTTGCGGGCGTCGATGAAGAGCGTCTCGCCGATGCGTTCGCGGGTTGTGCGGCCGTGCCGGTTGATCGACCCCTTGCTCTTGGTGAGAAACCATAGGCAAACCGGGATTTGGGTGCCATAGAAGAGCTGCGGAGGTAGGGCGACGATGCACTCAATAACGTCGTCTTCGGCCATCGCTTTGCGGATCTCGCCCTCGCCGTTCTGCTGCGATGACAGGGAGCCGTTCGCCAGGACGGTTCCGACAGTGCCGCTAGGAGAGGTGTGATGCAGGAAGTGCTGCAGCCAGGCAAAGTTCGCGTTCTGCACGGGTGGGGTGCCGTACTTCCAGCGCATGTCGTGGCGGAGACGTTCGCCGCCCCAGTCACTGTCGTTGAACGGTGGGTTGGCGATCACGAAGTCGGCGCGCAGGTCGGGGTGGGCGTCAGCGTGGAACGAGTCGCCCCATTGCGGGCCGAGGCTACCTTCGATGCCTCGCAGCGCGAGGTTCATTTTCGCAAGTCGCCAGGTGGTCGCGTTGGATTCCTGGCCGAACACGGAGATGTCATTGCGTGAGCCGCCGTGGGCGGCGACGAACTTGTCGGCTTGCACGAACATGCCGCCCGACCCGCACGCTGGGTCGAGGACTCGCCCTCGGTATGGCTGCAGCATCTCGACCAGGAGTTCGACCACCGATCGGGGCGTGTAGAACTCGCCGGCCTTCTTACCTTCGTTCGATGCGAACCGGCCCAAGAAGTACTCGTACACGCGGCCCAGCACGTCCAAACCAGCGAACTCGGCTGCGGCGAGGTCCTGCCGGGAGAACGTATCGATGAGGCCGCCGAGATCCTCGCTGCGCAGCTCAGCCTGCGTATAGTTCTTCGGCAGCACGCCCTTGAGCGTCGGGTTCTCGCGCTCGATCGCGTCCATCGCGTCGTTGACGCGCCTGCCGACGTCCGGCTGCTTCGCGCTCTTGCGTAAGTCGTCCCAACGGTGGCCCTCCGGGACCCAAAACACCCCCTCAGCGGTGTACTCGTCACGGTCCTCGAGCACGGAATTTTTTGCTTCCGGCGTCGGCATGAAGTAGTCAGAAGACTCGTCGTCGACCAGCCTGGCAAGCTCGGTGCGCCGGACCATGAAGGTGTCAGAGACGTACTTAAGGAAGATCAGGCCGAGCACAACGTGCTTGTAGACTGCTGAGTCCATCTTCCCGCGGAGCTTGTCCGCGGCGGCCCAAAGCGTTGCTTCCAAGCTCTCGGACTGGATCCGCTTCTTCGGCGGCACGGTCACCCCTCATCGCTGGTCGGACTCGGGTCCATCCTGACATGTGCGTCTCATGGACTCGGTATTACGTTCGGGACCTCGGCGTCGATCGCGGATAGACGCACCGGCATTGTCCTACATTCCTAGTGTTCGTGAGTTCTGCGTCAAGCTGGCCTTGACGCAGACTGGGCACAGACGAGGTAGTCGGCGGCAGTACATCGGGGACCTTCGCCAGCGTAAGGTGCGGTGGTGGAGTCTCTCGTTGAGCGTGCGCGCGGGATGGCGGCAGCGTGCCTGGCTGATGCTTTACCGCGTCGTTGGACTCACGTGCAGGCTGTCGGTGCGAAAGCCGAACGGGTGGCGACGTCATTCGGCAGGCCTGATCGGGATGTACTTGCGGCGGCAGCGTGGTTGCATGACGTCGGTTACGCGCCTTCGCTCACGACAACGGGATTTCATCCCCTCGACGGTGCGCGTTGGCTACGGTCCGAAGGCTTCGACGACCGAGTAGCTGCGTTGGTGGCTCACCACTCGTGCGCAGTTGTGGAGGCGGAGGAGCGGGGGTTGGCCGGTGCGCTGCGAGCTGAGTTCGTTCGTGAGGAGTCTCCGACGGCAGATGTGCTCTGGTACTGCGACATGACGACCGGTCCAGACGGTCAGGACCTTGACGTGGTCGAGCGGCTCACCGAGATTACGTCGAGGTACGGCCCCGAGCACATCGTGACGCGCTTTATCGAACGTGCTCGTGGCGAGATCACAGCCGCTGTACGGCGGGCTGAGGCGCACCTGGCGGCAGCTGGTCACTAGCCGATGTAGGGCGCCGGCCGGTTCTCGTAGCCGTGATCGATCCTGAGGCGCATCGACGGGTGAATCGTCAAGCTGTTCAGCTGCTCACGGCTGATCCAGCGGACCTCGCTGCTCTCGTCGCTCGGCGTCTCGGTGCCGCCGACTGGCCTTGCCCGAAAGCAGATCGAGAACTGTTGGCGCACCTCGCCGTCGGTGTACTCCACGACGTGGTTCGGGTTGGTGTAGATGCCGACGATCGTGTCGACCTCGACGTCGATGCCGGCCTCTTCCTTGGTCTCGCGGACGACTGTCTCTGCGATGTACTCGCCGAACTCCTGGGCTCCGCCGGGCAGAGCCCACAGGTCGTTGTCGGTGCGGTGGATGAGCAGGACCCGGTCTTGGTCGTCGAGCACGAAGGCGGTCACGGCGACCACAATGCTGTTCGGCTTGGGGGCCTGGGGGTCGTTGAAGTGCTCGATGCGGGCCATGCATCGAGCATGCCATCAGTCCTCGGGCCAGACCGCGCGCGAGTGTGACAGGACGCGGTTGAAGCTGGAGACGTAGTTGTCGAAGATCTCGCCGCCGGGCAGGCGCCGCAGGTGGAGTACCGGCGCGTAGGCGGCCGGCGTGCCGAAGAGGTGCGTGTTGACGAGCATCTCGTCATCGAAGCGGTAGATCGAGTTGTACAGCGTCGTGTCGTGGAAGTAGATCGAGGCGTTGTCCTCGCCGCGCAGCTCTTTGTAGAACGCCAGGACGTTGTGCACCTTGCTGGCCATCGCGTCGCCGATGCCCTCGTCGGCGCCGCGCTGAGCGACGTGGGCGCTGTCGGGGTCGCCGAGCAGGATCTCAACCTTCGCGCCGCCGGCGGCCTTCATCCTGAGCGTCTCGACCCACCTGGGGTTCTGCTCCGGCAGGAACAGGCCCGCGTACGCCAAGAGCCCGATCTGCCCCGAGGACTGGTCGAGAAGTCGTTGCCACAGCTCGACCGGCACGGCGCCTCGGCGGGGATAGATCTGCACCACCTCGGACTTCGAGACCTCGGCGGAGCGTTCTGCGGACAAGGCGTTCGGCCACAGGTAGGTGGCGCTCTCCCGCACCATCGCAGCGATGGCGTGCCGGTGCTTCGGGTACGGCATCCGGTCTTGGGTGATCCAGCGCTCGACCGTCTTCGGGTCGACGCCGAGGGACTCGGCGATGGCGGCCGGAACCAGACCGTTGCGCAACATCGCGTCTCGCAGCCGCTCGTTCGCCATCGGGACTCCTCGGGACGACTTTAGGGACGTCTTACGATACCAGGGACGTCCCTAGATGTCCATCGAGGTGGTGATCCCGTCACCCCTCGTCATCGCAATCTCTGTCTATGAAGCTCTTTGGGAAGCGACCCGCAACCGCGATCGCGCTGGTCGATGCGCCGGTGTCGCGGACGTACGCGCAGAAGGCCCGCGTCGCGCTGTTCACGGGAGGCGCCGTCAGTGCGGCGGTTTCGACCATCGTGCTGTTCCTCGCTGGGCTGCCGCTGTGGGGTGCGGTGCCGGTCGGGCTGCTCATTGGTGCGGCGCTGGGCATGGCCTTGGCGGTGCTGGTGACGGCCTGGCCGGTGCTGCGGGTGCTGTGGTGGTGGTCCATCGAGATCACCACGGCGCTCGGGGTGGCGGTGCCGTTGACGTGGCTGGCGCATGTGACGTCGTCGTGGGTGTCGCTGGTCCTGGTGCTGCTCGTCGCCGGTGTGGTCGGTGGGGTGCGGAGGGTGCGTCGGCGGGTGGTGGCGTGGGCGTGGTGCGTCATCGTCCGGCATCGGTTGCGGCTGTGCTTCTCGCAGGTGGTGCGGGCGGCGGGGCGTTCGCAGGCGGGGAGTCTGCCGCTGATCCTGTGGGCGCGGCCGACACCTGCGGGTGAGCGGGTCTGGGTGTGGCTGCGCCCGGGTCTGGACCTGACCGCGTTGGACGGCAAGGCGGGTCAGGTGGCGGTGGCGTGTTGGGCATCGGAGGTGCGGGTGGTCCGGGCGTCGTCCCGGTTCGCCGCGCTGATCCGGGTGGACCTGTCCCGCCGTGACCCCCTCGCCGCTGAGGTGGTGTCACCCCTCGCCGCACTGTTCGCCGACATGCCCGGCCCGACGGCGCCGGCCGAGTCCGGTCATGCGGAGGCGTGGGCGCTCGACCTGGAGGACGTGGCGGCACCGCCGCCGGTCGAGCAGCCCCGCGGTCGTCGCTGAGCGCTGTCGGGTTCCGTCCTGCCCGGCGCACTTGCCGGGTGGGTGCGGTGGCCGCCAGGGGTTGGCGTGCTGGACGTTCGCGAGTTGAGGGAGTGACGTCGTGGCGAACGAGATGACGGTGGTTGGGAACCTGACCGCTGATCCGGAACTGCGGTACACGGGTGCGGGTGTGGCGATGGCCCGGTTCACGGTGGCGTCCACGCCCCGGGTGCGGGACAAGGACACCAACGCGTACAAGGACGGTGAGCCGCTGTTCCTGACCTGCACCGCGTGGCGGGCGGTCGCAGAGCACCTGGCGGAGTCGCTGACCAAGGGCGCCCGGGTGGTCGTGGTCGGCCGCCTGCGGCAGTCGCGGTGGGAGGACGACAAGGGCGAGAAGCGGTCGATGATCCAGCTCGACGTGGACGAGGTCGGCCCGTCGCTGCGGTTCGCGACCGCGAAGGTCGTCAAACTGAACCGCTCCAGCGGTGGGGACGGGTTCACGCCGGCGTTCGACGGTGACGACGCGTGGGCGTCGGCATCGGCTGAGCGCCCGGCCGTGCGTCCGGCTGTGGCGGCCTGAGGTCCGGTCCGATGTCGACGGAGACCCTGCTCCGGCCGGTGAGCGACCCGGTCGAGGATGGCGATGCAGACGCGGGGACGGTCCCGGCGGAGGTCCGTGCGCTGCACATGTCCATCTTCGACCGGGTGTTCCTCGGCATCGATGATGTCGGGGCGTCGGTCAGTATCCCGCTGATCTACCGGAACCTGCTGATCGGTGGCGAGCCCGGTGGCGGGAAGTCGTCGCTGCTGAACCTGATCGTCGCGCATGCGGCGTTGAGCGTGGACTGCCGGTTGTGCCTGTTCGACGGTAAGCAGGTCGAGCTGGGGCAGTGGGAGTCGTGCGCGGACGTGTTCGTCGGTCCGGACATCAAGTTCGGGATCGCGACCCTGCTGCGGTTGCAGATCGTGATGGACAACCGGTACCGGTACCTGCGGTGGCGGCTGCGCCGGAAGATCCGCCGGAACGACAAGTTCGCCCCGATCCTGATCGCGATCGATGAACTCGCGTACTACACGGCGACGATCGGCGACAAGAAGCTCCGTGAGGACTTCGCCGCGCTCGTGCGTGACCTCGTGGCCCGGGGCCGGGCGGTGGGGATCATCGTGGTCGCGGCGACGCAGCGGCCGTCGTCGGACATCATCCCCACGTCGTTGCGGGACCTGTTCGCGTACCGGGCGGCGTTCCGCTGCACGACGGACTCGTCCTCCGACATCATCCTCGCCAACGGTTGGGCGAACCGGGGCTGGTCGGCGACGGCGATCCCGCCGACGAGCCGGGGCACGAACCTGCTCATCGCCGAGGGCGGCGTGCCGTTCCTGATGCGGACCGCGTGGCTGGATGACGACACCTGCGGCCGGATCGCCACCTACGCCGCCGAACGCCGCGCCGAGGCCCGCGAACAGCGCCTCACCACCCCCGATCAACCCAAGAAGCGTCCGCTGGACGTCGTCGCAGCGTGAACAGGAGCCCTGTCATGACCAAGCGTCTTCCCGCCCAGACCCCTCGGGTCATCCACTACGTCGACACCGCCACCCGCCCCGGCGGCGCCGACCTGACGAACCTCCCGCCCGCCGTCCTCGCCCTGGCCCTGGCCGACGCGATGGGCCGCCAGCACCGGCAGAGCATCGAGCGCCGGGACCAGTACGCGGCGTGGCTGCTGCGCCGGGAGGAGATCGCCCGCCACGACCGCAAGGTCCGCCGCTGGCTGCTGCTCGGCGTGCCCGCCGGGCTGGGGCTGCTGGTCGGCGGCGGGTGGTGGCTGGCGGAGATGACGATGGCGGCCGTGTCGACCACCGCGGTCCTCAGCGGGGTCGTGGTCCTGGCCGTGGCCGTCGTCGTGGCCGGGACGGTCGGGCGGCGCTGCATCACCGTCGTGCAGCACTGGCACGAATAGCCGCCGGCGCCTGGCCGCTTCCGTGCGGGCCGCGACCCGAAGAGGGTTTGCGGCTCGTGCGGTGGTCGCCAGGGCCAGCCGACGACACCGGATCTATCGCCGTAGGAAGCGTTCCGGTGCCGCCGGTTCCTAACCACCGACAGCCCTCCAATGGAAGGAGACGGTTGCGATGCACCCTACCCAAATTCAGGTCACGGACACCGTGACATCCCAGCGTGTCCCCGGCACTCCGGCGACCGCAGACGCGACGGGCGCCGCTGACGCGGTCCGTACCGTGCTGCTGGCCGCCGCGAGCTACCTGTCGGAGCACGGCTGGAACCAGGATGAGCTGTACGCCCACACGCACTCCGCGAGCCCTGCGGCGTGCACGGTCGGTGCCCTGTCGATGGTCTGCTACGGCTACCCGGCAGAGGTCCCGGCGTTCAACGTCACGCACCCCGGCTTCCAGGACTTCGACGCCGCGCTGTTCCACCTGGACTGCTACGTCACCGAGACCTTCGGCTACCGGGTGGGTGGCGTCCTCGGGTTCAACGACACCCCCGGCCGCACGGCGGCGGACGTCCTGGCGATGCTGCGGGACGCCACCTCGTGGGTGCCGGGTCCGGCGTGGGCGAACGTGCCGCGCTGCGACTGCGGTGACCGGATGCTCCTGGACACCGAGGAGCCGTACTGCGTGACCGGTGACGAGTGGCACAACGACCTGTACGTCGGCCGCTTCTTCACCTGCCGCACCTGCGGCCAGGACGAGTTCGTCGGGGCGACCGACCCGGACGACCGGGCCACGGTCCTCGCGGCGTTCCGGGAGTGGGTGCTCCAGCGTCCGCACGAGGGTGACCCGCACGTCGCGGGCACCTGCGACGACTGCGACGTCTGCGGCCGGTACTGCTTCTGCACGGCGGACGTGACGTGCGTGCTGCACAGCGAATCCGACGACACGTGCTCGGCCTGGTTCACGCCCGGCCAGCCGTCGTCCGGTACCGCTGCGGGTGCTGCCCTGGGCGGTGCCGAATGAGCGCGCGGAGCGTCAAGCCCGGCTTGACGGGCAAGCGTGCGAAGCGGGCCAAGCGAACCGTGGAGAGCGGCGAGTTCGACGCGTTCGCACGGCGGATTCTGCGGGCCTACGCCCGTCGGGTCGCGGCCGGCGACATCGAAGCGCTCGCCGGTCTGGCGATGTTGTCCTCCGAGGTCGACACGGTCGTGCGGGAGGCCGTCCGCGGCCTGCGCGCGATGCCGTACCGGTACTCGTGGGACGAGATCGGCTCCCGGCTCGGTGTGTCCCGCCAAGCGGTGCAGATGCGCTACGGCGACAAGACGGACCGCTCCACCTTGGACCGTCGGCTCACCGAATCGGCGCTGACCGTGACCGTCTCCACCCTGGTCGACGTGCTCGCCGAGCACTACCCGGGTTCACCGATCCCGTCGGTGTGCCCCGGGTGCGGCTTCCGCTACCCCGACGGCTCCGCCGAGTGCCCGTCACTCACCACCGTGCGTCCGCTGCTGTTCAGCCGGCGCGCCGAGGACCAGCACGCGGTGTCCCGTCTCACCGGTGACCAGCTCGCCTACCTGCGCAACCCGAAGAAGGCCCTCCAGGCCCGACGCGCGGTCAAGCAGGTGGTGACCTCACCGGTGCCAGCCCCAGACCGCGACGTACCGACCCTGTTCGACCTCGTCAACGGAAAGGGCTGATCGCCATGTACAGCAACGTTCCCTTCGCCGCTCAGGTGCTCCGCCGCTCGGCGGCCCGCATCGCCGACGACCACCGCATCGCCCAGCGCTACCCGGACATGCCGGGACCGACGGGCGTGATCGAGACGATCGCGGTCGTTGCGTCGGGTGACCGGTACTGGCGCAACCTGGCCGACTGCAAGCAGCTGTACTGGAACGACGAGACGTTCACGGAGATCGTGGACATGCTCTGCGGCTACCTCGCCACGTCCGGCAGGCTGACCTTGCAGCCCGGCGAAGGACTGAACCAGGTCTGGCACTGGGCGACCGACCCGGCCGTCACGCCGGCCGAAGTGGTCGGCGCGATGCGGGCGGCAGCTGCGTTCCACAGCAGCCTGGTCGGCGGTGACCGATGAGCGTCAAGACGGTCACCGGCGAACCCCGGCTGGCGTCGTTCGCGTCCTGGCTGGTCCTCGCGGCCTCGTTCGGGCTGTCCGCGTCGACCTGGATCGCGCTCGGCGTCCTGGCCGGGTTCACCGACCACCTCGCCATCGGCGGTGTCACAGCCCGGCTCGCCTGGCTGCTGCCCGTCGCCGTGGACGGCTACGTCGTCGTCGCGCTGGTGCTGTGGATGGCACCGGTCCCGCCGAAGGTCGCAGTGTTCGCCAAGAAGAACACCTACGGTGCCGCCGGCATCGGGATCGCCGCACAGTCGGCGTACCACATGCTGACGGCCTGGTCCGACACCGGCGTCGTCTGGCGCACGGTCCTCGCTGCTGTCGTCGGCGCTCTGCCGCCGGCGGTCGCCGGGCTCGCCGTGCACATGCGCGCACTCATCCGTCGAGAAAGCGGAACAGCCGCTGCACCCGACACCAAACACACCTACGAAACTGTCGTGACACCGCACGATGCGACCCGGACCCCGGGGCACGATGCGGCGTCTATAGATGGCCTGGCAGCCAACCCCGTGCCCGAGCAACCGCCCGGCACGAACGCTGACGTTCCCGTCCAGCCGACCGGCCCGGCCCTCCCGCCGGCACCGGCCCCGACCAACACGGCAGTCCAGCCGAACCCGGCGGACCTCGCCGAACGGGTCCGGCCACGCCCGATCCACGCGACACCGACGGCCCCGGCCGCCGCACCCGGCAGCACTGCCCGCCCCGGCCCGACCCGGCAGACCGTCCCGACCACCCCGGCAGCGCCGTTGGCACCGCCCGCGACCGACCCTTCAGTCACCTCGCAGGGCGCTGCACAACCGCAACTGCCGCTGGTGGACCCGGCGACGCTCGACCGAGCCCGGACCATCGCACAGCAGTACCTCGCCGACCACGGCACGCCGATCACTGCCGTACAACTCGCAGTGCGACTGCGCGTGTCCTCGGAAACCGCAACGCAGATCCTCGCCGCAACCGGCAACGACCGCCCGACCGTCAACGGCCACCGCCCCGCAAGGGCGACCCGGTGACTGTCTCGACGTCCAGCGTCGCGCCCGAAGCACTCCCTGCTTCGGGCACGGCCCCGGCCGCCGAGCCGATCCCACTAGCTCCACACGAGCCGGTGCGTCCATGCGTCGTCTCCGACGGCGTATCCCTGGAACGCCTCGATCACCGCTTGGATGTCGGAACCGACGTCACAGTGCCGACTCCCGAAGTCACCCACCCGGTACTCCAGCACGTAGCAACCCGTCTGGACATCGAACAGCTCGCCGGAGAGGACCTGCAACCACAAGCCGGTGTCGTGGTGCAGCAGGATGGCGGCGCAGTTGTCCTCGTCGAGCCGCCGCAACGCCTGCTCGATGACCTCCGGACCGGGGCTGTCAAACGTGGACTCGTCCCAGAGCCGCAGCTCGAAGCCCATCAGACCCCCTCCGCTCGGTTCGCATGCCGCGAATGTAGACCGCTGACCTCGGCAACTTCCGGCAGGTGGGCAGCGTGAGCAGCCATCAATCCCTCGCCGTGCTGGCCCGATCGACGGACATCCGCGATCAGGCGATCGTCCGTGCCGCCCGCCCGGACTATCCGGCGTGGGTGTCGCACGTCCGCGCGGCGTCCGGGTGCGCCCGGCCGGTCCGGCTTGCCGGCACGATGAGCGCCGTCGAGGCCGCGACGGGGCGGCTGCTCAGTTCGGCGGACACGGCGCACATGCCGGACGGGGTCATCTACAAGGCGTGCGGCAACCGGCGGGAGAGCGCGTGTCCGTCCTGCTCCAGGACGTACAAGCGCGACGCGTACCAGGTGGTGCGGGCCGGGCTCGTCGGCGGCAAGGGCGTCCCGGAGTCCGTGGCGGAGCACCCGGCGGTGTTCCCGACGTTCACCGCGCCGAGCTTCGGTGAGGTGCACACCCGGGTCGTCAGGCGGCACACCTGCGACAAGCGCGCCAAGTGTGACTGTCGCCCGGAGCCGTGCCACGCCCGCCGGGACATCAGCGTCTGCGCGCATGGCCGGCGGCTGGTGTGCTTCGCCCGGCACGAGCCGACCGACCGGGTGCTCGGCACTCCGATGTGCGTGGACTGCTACGACCCCGACGCCCAAGTGGTGTGGAACCTCCAGTCCACCGAACTGTGGCGGCGCACCAGCGAGGCGATCCGCAAGTACGTCAAACGCCTCGCCGACCGGCGCGGCATCGACCCGAAGAGCGTCCGGCTGGCGATCGGCAAGGCGGCCGAGATGCAACGCCGGGGCGTCATCCACTTCCACGCCATCATCCGGCTCGACGGCATCGACCCCGACTTCCCCGGTGAGATCCTGCCGCCGCCGGCCGGGATCGACGCGCACGACCTGGTCGCCGCCGTCGAGCACGCCGTGCGGGTCACCGGGTTCACCACCCCGGCGCACCCGGTGAAGCCGGACGGGTGGCGGATGACGTGGGGCGAGCAGCTGCGCACGAAGGTCATCACGGTCGCCGCGGACGGCGACGTCACTGACGGGATGGTGGCCGCGTACCTCGCCAAGTACGCCACGAAGGCCACCGAGGTCACCGGGCACACCTCCGCCCGGCTCACCGACACCACCGTCCACGTGTACGCCGACCCCGACGGCACCCACACCGAACGGCTCATCGACGCCTGCTGGACCCTCGGCGGCCCCCGCTGGCCCGTCCAAGGCCCCACCTGCGGTAGACCGTGCCTGCACCGCAGCTGCACGGCCATCCTCCAGCCGCCGCCGTGGCGGCCGACGCTGTCCGGGCCGATCTGCCGCACCAACCAGACCAAAGGCACCTGCCCGCACTCCAGCTGCGCCGCCGTCCGCGTGGCGACCACCGACCCGGGCGCGCCCTGGCGGCGGCTGCGCCGCTGGGCACACATGCTCGGCTTCGGTGGCCACTTCTTCACCAAGTCCCGCACCTACTCGATCACGTTCGCCGTCCTGCGGCAGAACCGCATCGTGCACCGCCGGGCCGAAACCGCCGGTCCGCAAGGCGACGGGCAGACACCGGAGCAGCCGACCGTCCTGGTCGTCAACTTCCTGGAGTTCGTCGGCGCCGGGTGGCTCAGCCCGGCTGACGCGATGCTCGCCAACACCTCCGCCGCGATGGCCCGGGAGCACCAGGACAAGGCCCGCGAGTACCTGGCCACCATGGCCGCATGAACGTCGATCCGCCGTCAAGGACAGCTTGACACCACATCGATGAGAGGACGTGGAATGAAGCCCGCCGACCCTGGCCGAGGTCGTACGGCTCCGGTGCTGCACCTGCCCGCCGAGGTGGCGGTGATGTTGCAGTGCTCCGAGTGGTGGGTCAAGGAACAGGCCCGCAAGCGCCGCATCCCGTTCACGTGGATCGGTGGCGGATACCGGTTCACCGATGAACACGTGGCGGCGATCATCCGGGCGGCTGAGGTGCTGCCGGGCGCTGTCGCACCGCCGGCTGCGGTCGTGCCGATGCGGCGGCCGGACCCTGCGCCTGCCTCGGTCGAGCCGGTGACCCGGCTGTGCGCCCGCCCGCCGCGACGGGCGCGTCAGGACACGGTGGCGGCATGACGCTGAGAGGAGCTGAACGATGGGGTTCGCCGAGAAGCGCACCGGCTACTGGCGTGGCCGGTACAAGGTCGCCCCCGGCAAGTACGACACGGTGAAGGACGACAACGGCCGGACGGTGAAGTTCCGGACGCGAAGGGAGGCTGAGCAAGCGGCGGATGCCGCCGAGGCCAAGGTACGGGCGGGCGAGACCCGGTCGGCGAGCGACCCGATGACGTTCGGTGCGTACGCGAACGTCTGGTTCGACCGCCTCGACCTGGCGCCGTCGACCATGCAGAACTACCGCAACCGGCTGGAGGAACACCTCCTGCCGGCGTTCCAGGAGCACGAGCTGCGGTCCATCACCGAGGCCGAGGTGCGCGCCTGGGAACAGCGGGAACGTGCCCTTGACTACGCGGAGTCGAGCATCAAGTCGTGGCGGGCGCTGCTGCATCTGGTCCTGGCCGACGCGCAGAGCGATGGACTGATGGCGTCGAACCCGGCGACCCGCCGGCGGGGCCGGGGCAAGCGGGCCGGTCGGTCGCAGAAACGGGCGCCGGAGAAGACCATCACCACCGTGCTCGGCGTGCTGCTCATCGCAGAGCGCTTGGCGCTGCTGTCGGGCCGGGACGAGGAGTTCGTGCTCTGCCTGCTGCTCGCGTTCACCGGGATGCGCTTCGGTGAGATGGTCGGCCTGGAGACCCGGTTCGTGCGGCAGGACTCGATCCGGATCGAGTGGCAGCTCTACGAGCTCGACACCGGCGAGCTGGTCCGCTGCCCGCCCAAGGACGACTCGTACCGCACGGTGTTCATCCCGGCATGGCTGGCGAAGCTGGTGCGGGAGCACATCGCGCGGGCCGCACCGACGGCGTGTGCGTGCCACGGCTTCACGTACGTGTTCAGCGGCCACCGGCCGGCGAACAAGGCCGCGCAGCGTCCGGGACCGAAGCTGGTCGACGTCGCCCGGCGGGCCGGGGTCGCGGTCGGCACCGTCTCCAACGTCCTCAACGGCCGGGTCGCGGTCTCGGACGGGACGCGGGAGAAGGTGGAGGCGGCGATCCGGGATCTCGGCTACGTACGGGGCGCCTCGGGCGGCGAGCTGGCCGCTCATCAGCGCCGGAGCGGGTTCGCGACGTGGCTGTTCCAGCCGGCCGTGACCGGCAAGTACCCGCAGAAGGCGCCGCTGCTGCCCCGCCCGGTGCCGATCCTCGGGGAGCCGTGGCCCGGCGTGCCGATCCGGGGTCGCAACAGCGCGTTGCACGCCGACGCGTGCTGGCTGCCGATCGCGGCGGGTCTGACCCCGCACGGCTTCCGGCACACGTACAAGACGGTCATGGAGGAACTCGGCACCCCGGCGCCGCTCATGGACGACCAGATCGGCCACGAGGATGGGTCGATCCAGGCGCGCTACTCGCACACCACGGCGACGATGGTGGCGACGCTCATGGCCGGGTTGACCGGTCTATGGGAGGACGCGCTCGACGCCCGCCGGCGGATGCGACCTGGATCACCGGTCGCGGTACTCGATCGGCTGCTGCGGGAGGAGCAGTGAGCAGCGACCAAGATCTTCTCCCAGTTTTCTCCCACAGGGGGTCCAACAACGAGAAAGGACCGGCGCCCTTGTGGGGCTTACCGGTCCTGACCTGGTGTTTCTTGGTGGGCGATACTGGGTTTGAACCAGTGACCTCTTCCGTGTCAAGGCGATCTTATGCGCTCAGCGCCTCAACAAGGGGCAGCCCGCAACGCGCAACGATCCGCTGACGTTCGCTGGCGTGCGGGTATGTCCACCTCGATCGGCACGCAGTTGGGCACTCACCTGGTGCCGGCACGAGTGCGGAGCCGTCGTGCGTAAGCGTAGGAGACCGCAGTCAGCTATCGCCTGGGAGCGCGCCCGATGTGTGGGTCTCGACGGCGCAGACCACTAGCCGCACTTCAGCCAACTTCATCATCATGATCCGCCAAGGCCAAGCTTCAGCTCAAGATATTTGGCCAGCAGCCCTGAGCCAATATTGGTAGCCTGCCCGCCGAGGCCATAAAGGAATGCTTTGAGCTTTTGGCGCGCTGAGATTCGATCCTCAGTTCTCGCGTCCTCGTCTTCGACCTCATGAACGGCGGATGTCAGTTCCGCAGCACGATCGCCACCGAACTGCTGGATAAGCCTAATCAATTCGAGCGGCTCCGGTCCGAGATGGACAGTGCCTTGTAGATGTTGTGCTGCAACCCCATTCACAGTATCAATAGTCTGCTGATTCAGATTTATATTGAGGGTACCAGTCGACGCGATGCTCCACGTAGGAGTTGCGCTAGATAGCGCCGACGTGAAAGTTTCCGCGCGTGGCACAATCGAATTAGATATCTGGGCAATAGCCGCGTCATCCAACCCAATTTCGGACAACTCATCTTCCAGGCGATGCCGTAAAGAAAGCTCCGAGGTTTCGCGCGAGTGCCGGAGGTCAGTTTTCAGTCGTCGGGCTTCTTTTGAGTAGCGGGTGACGATCTCCCTAACTTCTCCACTACTTAGATTCTCCTCAGACAGCAAAAGAAGTGCTTGATCTGGACGGTCAATGCAGGCGTCGAGGAAGGTTGAGAATTGCTGGAACTCCGTACTAAGGGTCAGCTCCGCAGAGGAGGCGTCCCCATAGAATTCGTAGACGTGTCCTCGTGCTGTCGTGTACCCGTCCTGACGGACGCGCTGCCCCTTTACCTTGACCAGCCAGTCGCGGAAAAGTACAAGAAGCTTGTCGGTTTCACTTGCCCAAAGTCGCCCTGCGGGAACATATATACGGAATAGCAAGTGCTTGTCGGCCTGCTCTAGAAACTGACCAGCAAGAACTGATAGTTCCGCGTTAGTGGAATAAGGGACCAGCTCAATCGCGTTCTCTCGGATAAGCGTCAGGACAAATTCAAGAGCCTCTGGAAACGGTGGCTCAAAGTAGTCTTGCGGTGTCCATCCATCGTAAAACTCTGGAATATAGCTTAGGTCTCCAACAATCGTGTCGCCATCCGACAGTCCCGGAAATTCGCGTTCAAGCGCAATCAATTGGCTATTTCGCGAAACGCGATCTGCAATTTCGAGTGGACCCGGGGCAACGATTGATTCATGGACGAAAACTATGTGTCGAGAGTTCTTTAGATTTCCGAATAGCTGCCGAGCAAGGGGGCGGAACTCGTCTCGATTCATGTGATCGATGTTGCCGCTGGTCAGTTTGGCAATCGTGCCTAGCAATTCTGGTTGATCAAGTAGTGCGATAATCTTTTGCCAGTTCTCCGTACGCGATTCGAGACGCTTCTGTATGTATCTAATCTGAGAGGCCTTTAGTCTGCTTGTGCTTGATTCCGAGGTGGAGCTACCGAGAAATAGGAAGAATGGCTCAACAACATCCTCGGACATTTCAGCCTCTCGTATGGCATTCTGGGCACGGCTCCGGGCGCGCCTCTGCGGTCGCCCGTGTCCCGCGATTCTGCATGGCTACCTGGCTTGATCGCCAGGAGATCCTGCCGAAAGCGTGCAGCTCTTGCTGCGCGATGTGTCTTTGGGCTGCTACCTGTCGTACCGTGTCACCGGTGAGCGACTCCGCAGCATCGAGCCTTGACCTGCCGACCGACTGGTGGACGGCAGAAGACTGTGCCAGCTTCCTCGGCGTGACGCGTAGCACTTGGGCCGCATATGTCGCACGTCAACAGGCGCCGCAGCCCGAACGGAAGTTCGGTCGGTCGCCGGTGTGGAGACCACAGACGGTCAAGGCGTGGGCCGAAACGAGGCCGAGACGCCCGACAGCGTGAGTGATGCCTAACCGCCCAGATCTGCCAGCAGGTAGAGCAAGGCCACCAATGTCGTGCCGGTCACTATATCGCGCTTATCGATGAGTCGGCGAACATCGTTGAGGGCTACCCACTCAACCCGCTCTGACTCGAATCCGTCGACTGGCGGGCCGATATACTCGGCCGAGTCGGCGCGGAAGATGTGGTGTTCGGAGTTCATGAGGCCGGGAGTGGGCTGCGTGTAGATCAGCGGGCGTAGTGGCCCCGGTCGCCAGCCGGTCTCCTCCTCGACCTCACGGGCCGCCGCGACGGCCGGTTCGTCGTTGCCGATCGCACCGACGGGGATCTCGTACGTCCACGTGTCGGTGATGAAGCGGTGGCGCCACAGGAGGAGCACCTTGCCGTCGACTACGACGACGGCGCCGGCGCCGGGTTCGGTGCGGATGAGGCGATGGTCCAGGTGGCGGCCGTCGGGTAGCTCGACGTCGGCGGTCAGCAGGTGGACCCACTGGTCTTGGTAGAGCGTGCGTTCGGAGTTGACCTGCCAGCGCATCAGAACCCCCTCAGCTGGGCGTCGGTGTCGGCCCGGTCGAGAAACTCCGCCACCGCTGGCACCCTAGCGTGTGGCCGGAGCGCGGTCGTCACCTGCGCGACGCGGTCGCGGATGCGGCCGGACTCCATGCCCTCGGCGTAGTCGAGCATCTGCCCGCCGACGTGCACGGCCTGGTCGACGTCGCCGCGCTGGGCGACGATCAGCGCGAGGCCGGCGAAGCGGTGGACGCGGCCGCGTAGGTGCGTTCCGCCGGCTGTCCGGACGGACTCTTCCGCGTACGTCTGGGCGGCGCTGAGGTCACCCAGGCGTCGCAGCGCTTCGGCAACCTGGGTCTCGATGAGGCCAGGCTGCACGTACGACGCTTCGGCGGGTTCGTCGGTCGGCTTGATGCGGCCCGCCGTCCATTCCGACTCGGCCATGTGCCGCTGGCAGTCGGCGCTCTGCCCCATCCGGGCGTATGCCTTCCCGGCGAGCGAGTGGAGATCGGCGGCAAGGGCGTGGCTGAGATGCCCCCGCGCCGCGCGCAGCGCCGACTCCGCGTACTGCACGACGAGCCGCGGCTGGTTGTTGTGCAACGCGTGCGTGCTCATCAGCGCCACCACGTACGCGCCGAAAGCCTTGTCACCACTGGCTTTCGCCATGCGCAGGGCGCCGAAGAGGTACCGCTGGGCGAGGCCCTGCTGGTCGGCGTCGTACGCGCAGACCCCGGCGAGCGCCGCCAGTCCGCCGGCCGCGCGGAGCAGCTCCCGGCCCGTGCGGTTGTCGTAGGCGTTGCGCAACAGCGGCGCCGCGTGTTCGTTGAGCGCCGCCACGAGGCGCGGCCGGACCGGTACGCCGCCGACCCGCCGGTACATCTCCTGATAGCGGGCGCGCAGCTGGCGCAGGCGCTGCACGTCGGCGGCGCCGACCTGGGCGTGACCGTCGCGCGAGACGTCGAGGTCGTCGGGCGGGTTCTCCCACTCCCAGACCGGCGCGATCGCGTCCGTGCCGGTGGTCGGCGGGCCGCCGGCCTTGTCCCGCTGGTCGCCGCGCCAGAGCGCCGATGCGCGCTCGACCGCCTGCGCGAGGGGCATCCCGACCGGAGCGGACTTCCGCCGCTCCATGCCGATGTCGGCCAGCGCGACGGGCGCGTTCAGCGCTTGACCGATGACCCGGCAGATCAGTTCCGGGCCGGGGTCGCGGGGCACGGCGCCGTCGCGGATCCAGCGGGCGACCGACGCGTGGTCGTACCGGAGGCCATGCGCGGCGCCGAGCAGGTTGACGCGGCGCGCGAGGCCCGCGTTGGAGAGGCCGGCGCGCTCGATGAGCGCTGCGAGCAGGAGATTCGCTTCGGCCATGCTCCGGAGCGTAGGGAATTCGTGACGCTCAGGGAACCCCGTCGATCGATTCACACAGGGTGTGAGACGAGTGCCACGTCGCGGGCGGCTCACACCCTGTCGACCAGGTCGCCGCTGCGGTTCTCTTGTGTCAAGCGCTGATCGACCGGGGCGCCAATCGATCAAGTCCCAGCTCAATGGCACGCCACGCGGTTGCGAATACAGCACTGGCGCTGTACGGTCGCAAACACGAATACAGCACTGGTGCTGTATTCGACCGACCGGCAGACGCCGGCACGATCTGGAGGTTCTGGAGTGATCACACAGACGGAGCGGGGCGCCTACGTCCTGCCGCTGACCACGATCCCGGGCATCGCCGGCTACTTCGGCCCCGGGCACGTCCTGGCCGACGTCGCCGCGCGGCACTGCGACGCGCACCGCTCGCCGTTCACGCGGGGCGTGGCGTGCGGCGCGTGCTGGGAGCTGGCGATCCGCGACGACGAGCGGTTCGCGGTCGAGTGCGACCTGCCCCGTGAGCTGGAGGCGGACCCGGACTACATCGATGAGATCGCCGTCGACCTCGCGTGCAGCGGTGAGCGGGTGGCGCTGACGCCGGCCGAGCTGGTCGTCGCGGTCAACCGCCTGCGCCGCCGGTCGGTGAGCCTCTCCCGCATCGCCCTTCGCCTTCACGTCGCGTACGGCGCGGTCGTCCGGATCGTCCGCGAGACGAGCAACGAGGTGGCGGCATGAACGCCCCGAAGGCGAGAACGTACACCGCGCGGGAGTGCGGCGCGATCACGCTGGACGTGCGCATCAACGTCGGCAGTGTCCGCGTGATCGTGGAGGACCGCGAGCACGCCGAAGTGACCTTGACCAGCCCTGACGGCAACGAACCGGGCGCCCACGCGGTCGAGCGCACCACGATCGATGACCACGGCGACCACCTCGCGGTGCGGGTGCCGAACCTGGAGCCGACCACGGCCCGGCAGCACTTCGGCGGCGTCACCCAGGTCGTCGGGCACAACGTCGGCATCGTCGTCGGGGTTGTGTACGGCGACGTGGTGTCGAACGGCGGCACGGTCGTCGGTGGTGCCGTGACCGGCGGCGTCGGCCCGCTGGTGGACATCGTGGCGCGGCTCCCGCTGGGTAGCTCGCTGCTCGCCGAGACGGTCAGCGCGTCTGTGGACGTGTCCGGCGCCCTGCTCCGCGCGGTCGTGGAGACGGTGTCCGGCGCGGTCCATGTCGACACGGTGAGCGCGCCGGACCTGTCCACCGTCTCCGGCCGCATCACGATCAACCGCCTGATCGGCGACGGGTTCGCCAAGACGATCTCCGGCGGCATCGCGGTCGCCGCGACCGACCGGTGCAACCTCCGCGCCGAGTCCGTGTCCGGCTCCATCCGCGTGACCGGCCCGATCGCGCTCAGCGCCCACACCGTGTCCGGCCGCGTCCTCAACTACTGAAGGAGCAGCACCAATGACCACCGCCACCGCCCCCAGCGCCTACCCCGCCCCGATCGAAGCGCTCATGCCGCAGGCCCGCACCCTCGCCGACCAGCTCGGCGAGATCCCCTCCCGGAACGCGCTGATGAAGGAGTTCCGCATCGGCGCGCCGAAGGCCAACGCCATCCGCGAGGCGCTCACCGCCGAGCGCGCCGAGCCTGCCGAGATGCCCCCGGCGCGCACGCTGCACGTTGTGCCGGACCTGGAGCCGGACACCGACATCCCCGACCCCGTGCCGCCCGCCGAGGCGCCTCCGGTCGCCGAGGCGATCGAGACGCCGCCGCAGGCCACGGGTGACGGACACCCGGACGCCAACATCACCGCGCCGCCCGCCCCGGCCGCCCGACGCAAGCCGCGCTCCTGGCCGGTCTGGGTCCTGGCTCTGCCCGCGTTCGTGGCCATCTGGTCCGGGTGGGTCGGCCTCGGCGAGCTGACCGGGTTCGGCGTCATCCACCCGCTGCCCGGCATCGCCGACGGGTTCAGCATCAACACCGCCATCACGCTCCCGATCGGCGTGGAGGCGTACGCCGCGTACGCCCTCGCCGTGTGGCTGTCCGACGCCTACGGCCCGGCAGTGCGCCGGTTCGCCCGCTGGTCCGCGATCGGCTCCCTGGTGTTCGGCTGCGCCGGGCAGGTCGCGTACCACCTGCTCAGCGCCGCCGGTGTCACCTCCGCGCCCTGGTGGATCACCACGGCGGTTGCCTGCCTGCCCGTCGCCGTGCTCGGCATGGGTGCCGCGCTCGCCCACCTGATCCACGCCAACCGCGACTAGCTTCGCCCGGTGCGCGGCCTCCGTGGCCTAGGAACCCTCGGCCGCGCACCGGTCCCCATCCCTCCATCAGGCGTCAGGATCTTGGCGGCCAGGACGCCCGCGATGTTCGGCGTCGAG